>JACZJD010000124.1 GCA_014860725.1 Aquamicrobium sp. | reverse complement strand
ATCAAGGGCAGGGAACGGCGCACGGTGCGCGCGCGGCGCGAGGTGGTGCTGTCAGCCGGCGCGCTGCAATCGCCGCAGATCCTGATGCTGTCGGGCATCGGTCCGGCGGTGGAACTGAAGCGGCACGGCATCGCGCCGGTTCTCGACCTGCCGGGCGTCGGCAGGAACCTTCAGGACCATCCGGATTTCATCTTCGGCTACCGCTCGGCGAGCCTCGACACGTTCGGCATCTCGCTCAGCGGCGGCTGGCGCATGCTGCGCGAGACGCTGCGCTACCGCCGCGAGCGGCGCGGCGCGATCACCTCCAACTTCGCCGAGGCCGGCGGCTTTCTGAAGACGCGGCCCGATCTCGACGCGCCCGACATCCAGCTGCATTTCATCGTCTCGATGGTGGACGACCATGCGCGCAGGCTTCACCTCGGGCACGGCTTCTCCTGCCATGTCTGCCTTCTGCGGCCGCGCAGCCGCGGCACGCTGACGCTCGCGAGCGCCGATCCGCTCGCCGCGCCGCTGATCGACCCGGCCTTCCTCATGGACCCGCAGGACGTGGAGGACATGGTCGCCGGCTTCAGGCTGACGCGCCGGCTGATGGAGGCGCCGGCGCTCGCCGCGTGGGTGAGGAAGGACATGGTCACGGCCGAGGTGCGCAGCGACGACGACATCCGCGCCGTGCTGCGCCGCCGCGTCGACACGGTCTATCACCCGGTCGGCACCTGCCGCATGGGCATGGACGCCGATGCCGTGGTGGACCCCGAGCTGCGCGTGCGCGGGATCGAGGGCCTGAGGGTCGTGGACGCCTCGATCATGCCGACGCTGATCGGCGGCAACACCAACGCGCCCGTCATCATGATCGCGGAGAAGGCGGTGGACATGATGCGGGGGACCTCCCGCGTCTGACGGCCTCCGCCCGCGCTTGTCCTGTCCCGAACTGCCTCGGCGGTGATTTTTTGCGGATTGCGAAATAAATCGATTCCGCGCTATGGTCACCCGCAGCGGCCCCGCGAAGAGGCCGCGCGGGAGGACAGTTATGTATCTCGGGATCGACCTCGGCACGTCGGGCGTCAAGGCCTTGCTGGTCGACGACGGCCAGCGCCCGGTCGCCTTGGCATCGGCGTCGCTGGAGGTTTCGCGCCCGCATGACGGCTGGTCCGAGCAGGACCCGGCCGACTGGATCGCCGCCACCGAGGAGGCGGTCGGCGCGCTAAAACTGTCCCATCCGCAGGAACTCGCCGCCGTGCGCGGCATCGGCCTTTCCGGCCAGATGCACGGCGCGACGCTGCTCGACGCCTCCGGCGCGGTGCTGCGTCCCGCCATCCTGTGGAACGACACGCGCAGCCACGCCGAGGCGGCGGCACTCGATGCCGATCCGCGCTTCCGCGCCGTCACCGGCAACATCGTCTTTCCCGGCTTCACCGCGCCCAAGCTCGCCTGGGTGAAGGCGAACGAGCCCGCCATCTTCGCCCGCGTGGCGAAGGTGCTCCTGCCCAAGGACTATCTGCGCCTGTGGCTGACGGGCGAATACGTGTCCGAAATGTCGGACGCGGCCGGCACGTCGTGGCTCGACACCGGCCGGCGCGCCTGGTCGCCCGACCTGCTCGCCGCGACCGATCTCGGGCCGCAGCACATGCCGGCGCTGGTCGAAGGCACCGAGGCTTCCGGCGTGCTGCGCGGCTCGGTCGCCGCGCGCTGGGGCATGGGCGGCCGCGTGGTCGTCGCCGGCGGGGCGGGTGACAATGCGGCCTCGGCCTGCGGCATGGGCGCGGTCAGGCCGGGGCAGGCCTTCGTGTCGCTCGGCACGTCGGGGGTGCTGTTCGCGGCCAGCGATGCCTACCGGCCCAACCCGCAGAGCGCGGTGCACACCTTCTGCCATGCCCTGCCGGGCGCGTGGCATCAGATGGGCGTGATCCTGTCGGCGACGGATTCGCTGAACTGGCTCTCCGGCGTCACCGGCCACACGGCGGAGGCGCTGACCGCGGAGCTCGGCGATACGCTCGCTGCGCCGTCGGGCGTTTCCTTCCTGCCCTATCTCTCGGGCGAGCGCACGCCGCACAACGACGCCGCCATCCGCGGCGCGTTCGCGGGCCTGTCGCATCTGACCGATCGGGCGGCATTGACGCGAGCCGTACTCGAGGGCGTGGCCTTCGCCTTCCGCGACAGCCTCGAGGCGCTGCGCGAGGCGGGGACGGAGCTTTCCCGCGTCACCGCCATCGGCGGCGGCTCGCGCTCGCGCCTGTGGCTCCAGGCGGTCGCGACGGCGCTCGAAATCCCGGTCGACCTGCCGGCGGCGGGCGATTTCGGCGCCGCCTTCGGCGCGGCGCGCCTCGGCCTGATCGCGGCCGAGAATGCCGATCCGCTCGCCGTCTGCGCGCCGCCCGCGACGGCCGAGTCCATCGCGCCGGTGGCGGCGCTCGTTCCCGCCTATCGCGACGCCTACCGGCGCTACCGCGCCCTCTACCCAGCCATCAAAGGAGCAACATCGTGAGCACCGGCTTTTTCGGCGACATCGGCCCGATCCGCTACGAGGGGCCGGATTCCACCAACCCGCTCGCCTACCGCCATTACGACCCGGACGAGGTCGTGCTCGGCAAGCGGCTGGAGGACCATCTGCGCTTCGCCGTCGCCTACTGGCACTCGTTCAACTGGGAGGGCGGCGACCCGTTCGGCGGCCGCACCTTCGACCGGCCGTGGTTTGGCGACACGATGGAGCTTGCCCGCCGCAAGGCGGACGTCGCCTTCGAGCTGTTTTCGCTCCTCGGCACGCCGTTCTACTGCTTCCACGACGCCGACGTGCGGCCGGAGGGCGACACCCTCGCCGAGAGCATCGCGCGCCTCGACGCCATCGCCGACATCTTCGCGCGCAAGCAGGAGGAGACCGGCGTCAGGCTGCTGTGGGGCACGGCGAACCTGTTCTCCCACCGCCGCTACATGGCGGGCGCGGCGACCAACCCGGACCCCGACGTGTTCGCCTATGCGGCGGCGACGGTGAAGTCCTGCATCGACGTCACCAGGCGGCTCGGCGGCGACAACTACGTGCTGTGGGGCGGGCGCGAGGGCTACGAGACGCTGCTCAACACCGACATGAAGCGCGAGCGCCAGCAGGCCGGCCGCTTCCTGTCGCTGGTGGTCGACTACAAGCACCGCATCGGCTTCAAGGGCGCGATCCTGATCGAGCCGAAGCCGCAGGAGCCGACCAAGCACCAGTACGACTACGACGTCGCCACGGTCTACGGCTTCCTCAAGGATTTCGGGCTGGAGGGTGAGGTCAAGCTCAACATCGAGCAGGGCCACGCCATCCTCGCCGGCCATTCCTTCGAGCACGAGCTGGCGCTGGCCGGCGCGCTCGGCATTCTCGGCTCCATCGACATGAACCGCAACGACTACCAGTCGGGCTGGGACACGGACCAGTTCCCCAACAACGCGCCGGAGGTGGCGCTCGCCTATTACGAGATCCTCAAGGCCGGCGGCTTCACCACCGGCGGCACCAATTTCGACGCCAAGCTCAGGCGCCAGTCGCTCGACCCGGAGGACCTGCTGATCGGCCATATCGGCGGCATCGACACCTGCGCCCGCGGCCTCAAGGCGGCGGCGCGGATGCTTGAGGACAAGGCATTGAGCGACCCGCTCGAGGCCCGCTACGCCGGCTGGCAGACGGCCGAGGCGCAGGCGATGCTCTCGGGCCGGCGGACGCTTGAGGACATCTCGGCGCGCGTGCTTTCCGAAGGCATCGAGCCGCAGCCGCGCTCCGGCCGGCAGGAATATCTGGAGAACGTCGTCAACCGCTACGTGTAGGGCGAGGCGAGTTTCGGTCGAACCGCGGCGGCCGCCGTCATCCCGGCCGACCGAGCTTGCGAGGGAGAGCCGGGACCCATTGAGCGGCACGGCCGGGTTCAAGGCTTGCGATGCGGTCCTGAGGTGCGCCAGCGCGAGGACCGGGCCGCGCCCGACGATGTTCCGGCCGATGGGTCCCGGCTCTCCCTCGCAAGCTCGGTCGGCCGGGATG
>JACZJD010000123.1 GCA_014860725.1 Aquamicrobium sp. | reverse complement strand
GATGATGGCGAAGCGGCCGCCCGTCGCGCGCGCGCTGGCGACGCCGGCGCCGAACATGCTGACGACCGGCACCGCGACCAGCCGGCGCGCCTCCTCGACGCCGATGTCGTCGAAGCAGGCGAGCACATAGCCGTCGAAGCCCTCGTCCATCCGCGCCTCGATCAGCGAGACGACATGCGGCACGGCTTCGGCGCGGTCGCGCGCCGATTCGATCGCGAAGGGACCGCGCGCCGGGTTGGCGACGTCGATCTCCGTGCCCCGCGGCGCGGCCGCCAGCGCGGCGTGCCTGACCTGCGCGGTGACCTGCGCGTTGGTGTTGGGATTGATGACGAGGAGACGGTGGGGCCGCCTCCTCGCTTCCGGCGCGAGCGGCGTCATCCCCGGCCCGCCATGAGGTCCGGCAGCCACATCACGATGCCCGGGAAGACCATCACCAGCAGGGTGAAGGCGATCATGACGAAGACGTAGGGCACCGCGCCCCACATCACGTCGCTGAACGAGCCGCCGTCGCGGCGCACGCCCTGCACCACGAACAGGTTCATGCCCAGAGGCGGCGTGATCAGCGCGATCTCGCACATCAGCACGATGAAGATGCCGAACCAGATCGGGTCGACCCCCACCGCCACCACCATCGGCACGGCGATCGGCACCGTCAGCACCAGCATGGACATGGCGTCCATGAAGGTGCCGAGCACGATGTAGAACACCAGCAGCACCAGCAGCAGCGACAGCCGGTCGAGCCCGAAGGAGGCGACCCAGTGGGTCACGGCCTGGGCGGCGCCGGTCATCGAGATGGTGACGTTGAGCAGCAGCGCGCACATCAGCACGATCACCACCATGCCGGTGGTGCGCGCCGCCAGCAGCGAGCACGTCACCAGCAGCTCGACGCTCATCCTGCCGCTGAACGCCACGAAGACCAGCGCGATGACCACGCCGATCGCCGCCGATTCGGTCGGGGTCGCCAGCCCGCCATAGATCGAGCCCATCACCACGCCGAAGATGATCAGCGGCGGGACGAGATATTTCGTCAGCGCCAGCTTCTCGCGCAGCGGCATGTCGACGAGGCCCGCCGCCTCGCTTCCCGCGTCGCGGTGGGCGAAGAAGATGTAGAGCGAGAAGCAGAAGGCGAGCAGCAGGCCGGGTATGAGGCCGGCGGCGAAGAGCTGGCCGACCGAGGCGTTGGCGAGCGAGCCGTAGACCAGGAGGTTGATCGAGGGCGGGATGAGGATGCCGAGCGTGCCGCCGGCCGCCAGCGAGCCGAGGGCGGGCCGCATCGGGTACTTGTATTGCTGCAGCGCCGGGAGCGCGATGGTGCCGACCGTGGCGGCGGTGGCCACCGACGAGCCGGACGTGGCCGAGAACAGCGTACAGGTGGCGATGTTGGTGTGCAGCAGGCCGCCCGGCGTGCGGCCGAGCCAGACGGCGAGCGCGTCGTACATGCGGTCGGCGATGCCGCCGCGCAGAAGCAGCTCGCCGAGCAGCATGAACAGCGGGATCGCCAGGATGGCCGGACTGTTCAGGCTCGACCAGATCACGCCGCCCATCATGTCGACCAGCGGCATGCCAAACATCAGGTAGCCGCCGAGCGCGCCGACGGCGACGATCGACACGGCCACGGGCATGCTGAGGAACATCAGCACCAGCATGATCGCGAAGCCGAGAAGGACGAGGACGATGCTCATTGGGCGGCTCCTTCCCGCTTCTTGAGGTCCTCGAGCTCGGCTTCGAGCTCCTCCTGCGCGGAGGAGGGGCCGAACTGGCGGTTGAGCGCCAGCCAGTTGCCGCCGGCGAGCAGGATCACGGCGCGCCCGGCGAGAAGCAGCGCCACGCCGGCGAACACCGCCATGGCGACGAGCCACACCGCCTGCGGATAGATCAGCGGCGTGGCCCAGGGTGTCTGGGCGATCGACCGGTAGGTTTGGGTGTCGATCACCGTCTTGACGGTGAAGTAGAGCAGATAGGCGCCGAGCACGCCCATCGACAGCGCGGCGAGCGCGTTGAGCACCGCCTGCACCGGCCGCGACAGCCGCATGTGCAGGAGGTTGATCCTGATATGCGACCGCTCGATCAGCGCGACGGCGAAGCACAGCGGTGCGCAGATGGCGATCGCATAGCCGCCCAGCTCGTCGATCCCCGCCATCGAGTGGGCGAAGAATTTCCTGAGCAGGGTCTCGACGGTGACGGCGAGCGACAGCAGGATCATCGTGGCGCCGAAGATGACGCCCATCACGGTTGCGGAGGCTTTCATCGTCCCTCTCCTCTGGGCCTCGCCGCTACAGCCCGAGAAGCGCGCCGACGGCCTCGCGCCATTTCTCCTCGCAGTCGGGCGCGACCGCGTTGCACTGCGTCGCCCAGATCGGCAGCGAGATGTCGCCGACCGCGGCCGCGACGGTCGCCAGATCGGCGTCGGAGACCGGCAGGGTCTTGAGCGAATACGACGTGCCGCGCTCGCACGGGCTCTCGCCCGCATTGCAGCGCATGGCGTCCTCGTAGAGTTCCTCGGAGAACGCCCATATCTCGGCCACCAGCTCCTTGATGGCGGCGTCGAGCTTCTCCCTGTGCTCCTCCGGCAGGCGGTTCCAGGAATCGAGGTTGATGGCGTAGCCGTTGACGGCGAGCTGCAGGGCCACCGGCAGAACCGTGGTCGCGGCCTCCGGCCAGCCGCCGGAATTGGCCGAGGACGGGCCGGTGATGGCGCAGTCGACCACGCCGCGCGCCAGCGACTGCTGCACCTCGCCGAAGGGCATCGAGATGCCGGTCGCGCCGAGGCCGGCGATGAAGTTGGCCGCGCTCTGGTCGCCGACGCGGACCTTGAGCCCGCGCAGGCCGGAAAGGTCGGCGATCTCGGGCTTGCAGAAGATGACCTGCGGGCCGGCCGGCCACACGCCGAGCAGCTTGGCGTTGAACTGCGCCTGGAGGCGGCCGTCGACATAGTCGAAGAACGCCTCCGTGTGCTTCCTGCCGGCCTCGAAGCTGGTGTTCAGCCCGACGAGGTCGAGCCCGAGCACCGAGGGCTCGTCGCGGCTGACCTGGGGGCCGCGGATCGAGACAATGTCGAACAGGCCCGAGCGCAGCACGCGCAGGCCGTCGGTGTCAGGAATGCCCGCGACGTCGACGGGCAGGTACTCGACCGCGATATCGAGGCCCGAGCGCTCGGCGAGCGCCTCGAAGAAGGGCTGTTCCTTGGTCTGGGCGATCAGGCCCGAGCCGGCCGGCTGGCCGAGGACCTTGAGCCGGATCGTGTCGGCCTGGGCGGCGGAGAGCGAGAGCATGGCGGCGGCCGCGGCGAGAAGGATGCGTCTGGACATGGAGTGTTCCCTTTCTGGTTCCTGGCCGACCCGGCCGCCGGCTCTTCCGGCAACGTACGGCGGATCGCGCATGAGCGACATTTCGTTGGTGCCGGCGTCTCCGTTTGCCCGGTCGGGAGCGGATCGTCCGGCCTGATACGCAATGCAGATTTCATGCCAATAGTATAAGAAACTGCAATTTCTTTAGAAATCAACCGTCTATCGTCGCTGCATCGCAGCGAGCTTCATCGTGCGTTGCACAACATCGCGGCAGACGCGCGGGACAGGCGATGAAGTTGAGGGCAGTTTCGTCGGCGAGGAGCGGGAGGAACGGGCCGGATGGCGCGGCCGGCAAGGCAAAGCCGGGCCTGTTCGCAGGACCCGCAGGGCCGGCCCCGGAGGCAGCCCGGCGGCAGCCGGGTCCCTACAATTCCTCGAGGCTGTCGTTGAGCATCTCGATGCCGCGCAGGCGGCTGCGGGCGCGGCCGCCGGCGAGCTCGATGCAGCGCATCACCAGAAGGTGGCACAGCGCCATGACGGCGACGTGGTTGAAGAGCGGCCCCGGCGCCATGGTGTGGCAGCGGAAATGCCAGCGGGCGTGCTTCTCCGGCTCGGCGCCCTCGTCGGTGACGTAGAGCAGCGCGGCCCCGGCGCCGCCGGCATGCGCCAGTATGCGCCCGGTCACGGCGACGCGGCGGCGCAGGCCGAACAGCACCACGCAGTCCTCGGGCCGGATGCTGACCAGATGCTCGCCGAGGGTCTCGCCGCCGGCCGGAATGGCGATCATGTCCTCGACCACCTGAGTGAGCTGCCAGCGCAGATAGGCGGCGAAGGGGTGGCTGGCGCGGAAGCCGATCACCCAGACCTTGCGTGCGCCGAGCAGCGCGCGGGCGACGTCGTCGAGCTCGGCCTGCGTGATGGCGGCGAAGGTGCGGTCGAGATTGAGCTTGCCCTGCTCGACATTCTGCGCCAGCCACGCCTCGGTCGCATCCGGGTCGCCGGCATGGGCCATGAAAAGCCGCGAGCCGGTGCGCTGCTCGGCGCGCGCGTGGCGTCTGGCCTCGTCGTAGTTCTCGTAGCCAAGCCTGCGCACGAAGCGCGATACCGTCGCCTTCGACACGTTGGCGAAGCCGGCCAGCTCCTGCGCGTCGTAGCTGGCGAGCTCTCCCGGAAAATCGCAGACGAATTCGCCCAGCCGCCGCTCGGCCGGGTGGAGATCCGGCAGGGCCTTGCGCACGCGCGACAGAAATGAGTGTTCGAGAGAGGCCTTCAACGATTCTGTCCTGAAACCGTAGTTTCATGGACTATGGCCATGACCGTCCGTTTCAGCAACCGTCTTCTTGCCGATGCCGGCGTCCGAATTCAGCCTTGCCGCCAGTCCCCGGCCGCCTGCTGCCGATCTCTCCGCTTGCATTCGACCGCTCGGGCGTCGAAGCTGAACCGAACCCGATGGGCGGCGGGGAGAAGAGGAGGAGGCCATGCGGCATTCCGGACTGAGACAGCTTTCGTTCGCCGTCGTCCTGACGATCGGCTCCGCGCCGGGGTCGGCCGCGTTTGCGGCGTCGCCCGCGCCGGCGGAAGGCGAGAACGGCATGGTGGTGACGGCCCAGCATCTGGCGTCGCAGGTCGGCGTCGACGTTCTGAAAAGCGGCGGCAATGCCGTCGATGCCGCGGTCGCGGTCGGCTATGCGCTGGCCGTCGTCTATCCGACCGCCGGCAATCTCGGCGGCGGCGGCTTCATGACCATCCGCCTCGCGGACGGGACGACGACCTTCCTCGATTTCCGCGAGCGGGCGCCCTTGGCCTCGACCAAGACGATGTATCTCGATGCCGACGGCAATCCCGTGCCCGGCGCTTCCACCGACGGGTATCTGGCGGTCGGCGTGCCGGGCTCGGTCGCGGGCATGGAGACGGCGCGCGAGAAATACGGCACCAAGGCGCGCGAGGAGCTCATCGCCCCGGCGATCCGGCTGGCGAGCGAGGGCTTCGTGCTGGAGCCGGGCGACATCGCTTCCTTCGCCGAAGGCAACGACATGCTGGCGCAAGACGAGGCGGCGGCGAAGATTTTTCTCGCGGACGGCAAGCCGCTGGAGCTGGGCGCGCGGCTGGTGCAGGCCGATCTCGCCAGGTCGCTGACGGCGATTTCGGAAGGCGGCGCGGATGCGTTCTACAAGGGCGAGATCGCCGATCTGATCGTCAAGGCGAGCGAGGCCCATGGCGGCATCCTCGCGAAGGAGGATTTCGAAGAGTACGCGGTGCGCGAGCTGGAGCCGGTGACGTGCAGCTATCGCGGCTACGACATCGTGTCCTCGCCGCCGCCCTCCTCGGGCGGGCTGGTGATCTGCGAAATCCTCAACGTGCTGGAAGGCTATCCGATCTCCTATCTCGGCTACGGCTCGGCCGAGACGGTGCGGCTGATGGTCGAGGCGATGCGGCACGCCTTCGTCGACAGGAACACGGCGCTGGGCGACCCGGATTTCGTGGACAACCCGGTCGAGCAGCTGACCAGCAAGGCCTATGCCGAGGAAATCCGCGCCCGCATCGATCCTTACCGGGCGGGAGTGAGCGAGGCGCTGAAGCCGGCGGGGTTCGGCGAGTCGGCGGAGACGACGCACTACTCGATCATCGACAGGGACGGCAATGCGGTGGCCGTGACCTATACGCTCAACGGCTCGTTCGGCATCGGCAAGGTGGCCGAAGGCACCGGCATCCTGCTCAACAACGAGATGGACGACTTCACCATCAAGCCCGGCGTGCCGAACCTCTACGGGCTGGTGCAGGGCGAGGCCAACGCCATCGAGCCGAGGAAGTCGCCGCTGTCCTCGATGAGCCCGACCATCGTGTCGAAGGACGGCGAGCCGTTCATGGTGATCGGCAGCCCGGGCGGCGCGCGCATCATCACGATCACGCTGTCGGCGATCGTCAACGTGGTCGACCACGGCATGGACCTGCAGGAGGCCATCGACGCGCCGCGCATCCACCACCAGTGGCTGCCGGACAGGGTGCTGATGGAACCCTACGCGCTGTCGCCCGATACGCTCAGGCTGCTGGCCGGCATGGGCTATCGGGTCGGCATAGACCCGGACTGGACGATCTGGGGCGAGGCGGCGGGAATTCTCGTCGGCGGCCGGAATCTGCGACAGATCGCGGCCGACGACGGCGCGCGCTACTACGGCGCCATCGACAGCCGGGCGACGGCGGGAGCGGCCATCGGGTATTGAAGGCACCGCGACGAAAGCAGGCAAAGGCGTCCGGGGCCAGCGGCCCCGGACGCCTTTCAGGCATCGAAGCGGTTCATTTCTTGATCCGCCAGCCCGTGCGGAAGATGAGCCATATCGCGACGAGGCACGCCGTCAGGAAGGCGCCGATCGCGGCCAGGCTGATGCCGACCGCCACGTCGGCATGCTCGTAGAACGACCAGCGGAAGCCGCTGACGAGGTAGAGCACCGGGTTGAAATGGCTGACCGTGCGCCAGAAGGGCGGCAGCATGTCGGTCGAGTAGAAGGCGCCGCCGAGGAAGACCAGCGGCATGACGATCAGCATGGGGATGAGCTGGAGCCGCTCGAAATTGTCGGCCCAGATGCCGATGATGAACCCGAACAGCGCGAAGGTCACCGCCGTCAGCACCAGGAAGACGAGCATGAAGACCGGATGCGCGATCTGGATCGGCACGAACAGCGCCGCCGTGGCCAGGATGAGCAGGCCGAGCGCCACCGCCTTGGTCGCGGCCGCGCCGACATAGCCGACGACCAGCTCCATGGCGGAGACCGGGGCGGACAGGAGCTCGTAGATCGTGCCGACGAATTTCGGGAAGTAGATGCCGAAGGAGCCGACGGCGATCGCCTGGGTGATCATGGTCATCATGATCAGGCCCGGCACGATGAAGGCGCCGTAGGAGACGCCGCCGATGTCCTCCATGCGGCTGCCGATGGCGCCGCCGAAGACGACGAAATAGAGCGAGGTGGACAGGACCGGCGACACGATGCTCTGCCAGAAGGTGCGCCACCAGCGCGCCATCTCGAACCGGTAGATGGCGCGGATCGCGAGCAGGTTCATTGCGCCGCCTCCTTCTGCACGTCCTGCCGCACGAGGTTGACGAAGATCTCCTCGAGCGAGTTCTGCCTTGTGGAGATGTCGCGCATGGCGATGCCCTCGCTGCGCAGGTCGGAGAGCAGCGCCGAGATGCCGGTGCGCTCGGCGTTGACGTCGTAGCTGTAGGCGAGCGTGGTTCCGCCCTCGCCGAGCGAGAGCTTGTAGCGCGACAGCGCGGCCGGCACGGCACTGAGCGGCTCGCGCAATTCGACGGTCAGCACCTTCTCGCCCATCTTGCGCATCAGCGCGTCCTTGGTCTCGACCAGCACCAGCTCGCCATGGTTGATGACGCCGACGCGCTCGGCGATCTCCTCCGCCTCGTCGATGTAGTGGGTGGTGAGGATGATGGTGACGCCGGAGCGGTTGAGCCGCCGGATCAGTTCCCACATCGACTTGCGCAGCTCCACGTCCACGCCCGCGGTCGGCTCGTCGAGGAACAGGATGCGCGGCTCGTGCACCAGCGCCTTGGCGATCATGACGCGCCGCTTCATGCCGCCCGACAGCGCGATGATCTTCTCGTTCCGCTTGTCGAGCAGGGAGAGGTCGGAGAGCACCTCCTCGACCTTGGCGTCGTCGCGCCTCTTGCCGAACAGGCCGCGCGAGAAGGAGACCGAGGCCCACACGGTCTCGAAGGCGTCGACATGCATCTCCTGCGGCACCAGCCCGATCAGGCTGCGCGCGGCGCGGAAGTCGCGCACGATGTCGTGCCCGCCGACCGTGACCGAGCCGCCGCTGGCGTTGACGATGCCGCAGACGATGGAGATCATCGTGGTCTTGCCGGCGCCGTTCGGCCCCAGGAGGGCAAGGATCTCGCCCTCCATGATGTCGAGGTCGACGCCCTTCAGCGCGTCGAAGCCGTTCTGGTAGGTCTTCGTCAGGTTCCTGACGGATATGACTGGCTGCATGGTCCGATCCTGCACGGGCTGGTGCGGGGTTATATAGGTTTCCTTGCGGTAACCGTCACCAGTCCCGATTCGGCCAGAGGTACCAGTGCCGCCGGATGGACGGACGGTGCAGCCGAAGCGCTCGCCCGATCCGGCCGGCAACAAGGCAGCCTTCAGGTTGTGTCGTGCCGCGCTCCGGCGGTCGGAAAGGCGCTGTCGGGGTCGAACTCCGGCTGGTCGGCCTCGCCGGTCGGCTGGCGGGGGAAGCCTTCGAGCCCGGCCACTTCCTTGAGGTCGCGGGCGATCTCGAGCGGGCTTTCCGCGTAGGCGGCGGCGAGCGCTGCGACCGAGGTCAAGGCGTGGACATGGATGCGCTCGTAGCCGTGCGACGCATCGATGCCGAAGGCGATCAGCGCCGTGCGCACGTCGTGTCCGGCCTCGATCGCGGAGGCCGAATCCGAGCGATAGTAGCGGAACACGTCCTTCTGGAAGGGGATGCTCGCGTCCCGGCAAAGGTCGACCAGCTTCTTCGTCAGGTGATAGTCGAACGGGCCGGTCTGGTCGGCCATGGCGATGGTGGCCCCGAATTCCGACGAGTTCTGCCCGGGTGCCGCGGTGCCGTTGTCGATGGTCACCATCGAGGCGATCTCCGGCGTGACGATGGCGGCCGCGCCGACGCCGACCTCCTCGGCGATGGTGAACAGGAAATGGATGTCCACCGGCGTCTTCGCGCGCCGGCGCTGCAGCGCCTCGATGGCGGCGAGCGCGATCGCCACGCCGGCCTTGTCGTCGAGGTGGCGGGCATTGATGAAGCCGTTGTCGAGGAATTCGGCATTGGTGTCGAAGGCGACGAAGTCGCCGACGTCGATGCCCAGGGCGAGGGTCTCGGCCTTCGACCGGGTGACGGCATCGACGCGCAGCTCGACATAGGGCCACCCGACCGGCAGCGTGTCCACGCCCTCGTTGAAGGTGTGGCCCGAGGCCCTGAGCGGCAGCACGGTGCCGCGGAAGCTGCCGGTCTCGCTGTAGAGGGTGACGCGGGCGCCCTCGGCGAAGCGGGCCGACCAGTGGCCGATGGGCACCAGCTCCAGCCGGCCGTCCTCCTTGACCAGCTTGACCTGCGCGCCGAGCGTGTCGAGATGGGCGACGATCGCGCGTGCGCCCTTGCGCCTCCTGCCCCGACGCACGGCGCGGATGGCGCCGCGGCGCGTCAGCTCCGGCGTGAGGCCGAGGCGCTCCAGCTCGCGCGAGCAATGGCGCACCACCTGATCGGTGTAGCCGGTCGGGCTGTCGATCGCCAGCAGCGCCTTGAGCTGCGCGAGCAGATAGGCCTCGTCGACGTCCATCTCACGGCCTGCCCAGAGCAAGCGAAGCGGCGCGGTGGCCGGAGAGCGGGAACAGGAGGTCCAGGAAGCGCTCCGCGGTCGGCTGCGGCTCGTGATTGGCCAGCCCCGGCCGCTCGTTGGCCTCGATGAAGACATAGTCGGGCTCGCTCGGCGCCTTCACCATGAAGTCGATGCCGACGACCGGGATGTCGATCGCCCGGGCCGCCTTGACGGCGGCCTCGACCAGGCGGGGATGGACGATGCCGGTGACGTCGTGGATGGAGCCGCCCGTATGCAGGTTGGCCGTCTTGCGCACAACCACCTCCTCGCCCTTTGCCGGGACCGACTCCAGCGTGAAGCCGGCGGCGGCGAGACAGCGTTCCGTCTCCGCGTCGACGGGGATACGGCTCTCGCCCCCGGTGGCGGCGGCGCGGCGGCGCGACTGGCTCTCGATCAGGCTCTTCACCTTGCGGCGGCCGTCGCCGACGATGCGCGGCGGGCGGCGCACCGCGGCAGCCACCAGCTTGAAGTCGATCACCACCAGGCGCAGATCCTCGCCCTCGAAGCAGGCTTCCACCAGCACGCGGTCGCAGACCTCGCGCGCCGTCGCGATGGCGCGCTGCGCGTCCTCGAGCGTGTCGAGGCCGACGGCGACGCCTCTGCCCTGCTCGCCGCGCGCCGGCTTCACGACGACGCGGCCGTGCTTCTTCCGGAAAGCCTCCAGCGCCCCGGCGTCGTTCCCGGCCACCATCTGCTCCGGCACGACCAGCCCGGCATTCTCGACCACGCGGCGCGTCACCGCCTTGTCGTCGCAGATCGACATCGCCACCGCCGAGGTCAGCTCGGAAAGGCTCTCGCGGCAGTGGACGGAGCGGCCGCCATGCGAGAGGCGGAAGAAGCCGCCCTCCGCGTCGGTGATCTCGACATGCACGCCGCGCCTGTGCGCCTCGTCGACGATGAGCCGGGCATAGGGGTTGAGCGCGTCGTATTCGTCGAGCGGGCGGGCGAACAGCTTCTCGTTGATCGGGTTCTTGCGCTTGACGGCGAAGACCGGCACGCGGCGGAAGCCGAGCTTCTCATAGAGCGCGATCGCCTGCTCGTTGTCGTGAAGCACGGAGAGGTCCATGTAGGCCGAGCCGCGCGCGGAGAAATGCTCGGCGAGCCGGCGCACCAGCATCTCGCCGATGCCCGGATGGCGCGCCTGCGGATCGACGGCAAGGCACCACAGCGAGGAGCCCTGCTCGGGATCGGCGAAGGCGCGGCCGTGGTCGATGCCGGTGACGGTGCCGATGATCTCGCCGGACGCCTCGTCCTCGGCGACGAAGTAGGTGATGGCGCGGTTGTCCCGGTTCGACCAGAAGAAGTCCGGCCGCACGGGCACCATGCCCCGCGCCGCATAGATGCGGTTGACGGCACGCGCGTCCGCCTCCGAGGACAGCCTGCGCACGAAGAAGCCGCGCGGCTGGTGGCGGCTGGAGCGGTAGGTGGCCAGATCGAGCCGGAACGTATGCGACGGATCGAGGAATATCTCCTGCGGCGCCGTCGCCAGCAGGACGTGCGGGTCGCGGACGTAGAAGACGATGTCGCGGCGCTCGGGGGCCTCCTTGCGCAGCACGTCGACCAGCTCGGCGGGACCGTCGAACGTCTGGGCGAAGATCAGCCGCCCCCAGCCGCAGTCGACGGACGCGGACGGTTTCGGCGCCGCATTGCCGTTGCCCGCCGGGCCCTGCGAATGGGCGCGAAGCCGCTGGAGCCGGTACGCCACGGCCTTGCCGGAACGGGGCCGGGACCGTTTGTCGAGCGTCTTTTCCCTGTTCGCCACGCCGTCATATCCCATGCGTCTGCATCCACAGTTCGAGAAGCCCCGCCTGCCACAGCTCGGAGCCCTGCAACGGGGTTATGTGGTCCGAAGGGCTGGCGAAGAGCCGGGCCAGATAGTCGTCGCGGAAGATGCCGCGCTCGCGGGCGGCCCGCGAGCTCAGCGCGTCGCGCACCATGTCGAGATAGGGGCCGTCGACATATTTGAGCTGCGGCACCGGGAAGTAGCCCTTCGGCCGGTCGATGACCTCGTGCGGGACGACGAGGCGGGCGGCGTCCTTGAGCACGCCCTTGCCGTTGTCGCGCAGCTTCTCCTCGGGCGGAATCCGCGCCGCCAGCTCGACCAGCTCGTGGTCGAGGAAGGGCACGCGCGCCTCGAGCCCCCATGCCATGGTCATGTTGTCGACGCGCTTGACGGGGTCGTCGACCAGCATCACCTGGCTGTCGAGCCGGAGCGCGGCGTCGACCGGCGTATCCGCGCCCGGCCGCGAAAGGTGCTCGGCCACCAGCGCGAGGCTCGGGTCGTCGTCGGGAAGCCAGTCGGAATTGACGTGCTCCTTCATCCGCGCGTGCGAGCGGTCGAAGAAGACGCGCGCGTAGTCGGTGACGACGTCGTTGGAGGCCGCCAGCGGCGGATACCAGTGGTAGCCGCCGAACACCTCGTCGGCGCCTTGCCCCGACTGGACGACCTTGATGTGCTTCGAGACCTCCTGCGCCAGCAGGTAGAAGCCGACATTGTCGTAGGAGACCATCGGCTCCGACATTGCGGCGAACACGCCGGGCAGGGCCTCCATCAGCCGGTCGGACGGCACGAAGATCTTGTGATGGACGGTGTCGAAGTGCCGGGCGATCAGGTCGGAATAGACGAACTCGTCGCCCTTCTCGCCGTTCGCCTCCTCGAAGCCGACCGAGAAGGTCATCAATCCGTGCTGCCCTTCCTCGGCGAGCAGGCCGACGATCATCGAGGAATCGACGCCGCCGGAAAGCAGCACGCCCACCGGCACGTCGGCCACCATGCGCCGCCTCACCGCCGTGCGCAGCGCCTCGAGCACCCTGTCGCGCCACTCGTCCGAAGACAGGCCCGCCATCGCCGGGTCGCGCTCGTAGGGCGGCGACCAGTAGACCGTGTCGGTCTTGCGTCCGTCCGGCTCGACGACGCGGATGGTCGCGGGCGGCAATTTGCGCACGCCGTTGAGGATGGTGCGCGGCGGCGGCACCACGGCATGGAACGACAGATAGTGATGCAGCGCATGGCGGTCGATCGAGGTGTCGATGTCGCCGCCCTTCAGCAGCGCCGGCAACGACGATGCGAACCGCACCGAACGGGGCGTCTCGGCGAGGTAGAGCGGCTTGATGCCGAAGCGGTCGCGCGCCATGACGAGGCGGCCCGTGTCGCGCTCGTGGATGACGAAGGCGAACATGCCGTGAAAGCGGTTGACGCAGTCCTTGCCCCAGGCGTGCCACGCCTTGAGGATGACTTCCGTGTCGCCGTGCGAGAAGAAGCGGTAGCCCTTCGATTCAAGCTCGGCACGCAGCTCGGGATAGTTGTAGATGCAGCCGTTGAAAGCGATGGTCAGGCCGAGCTCCGCGTCGACCATGGGCTGGCGCGCCCGTTCGGACAGGTCGATGATCCTGAGCCGGCGATGCGCGAGCGCGGCGTTGTCGTGGATGACGAGGCCGGAGCCGTCCGGCCCGCGCGGCGCGAGCGCCTCCATCATCCTGGTCTGGGTGAGCGCCGACGGCTGCGCGCCGTCGAACCGTATTTCTCCGCAAATGCCACACACGAGCTGGTCGGAACCCTCTTTGTTACGTTGCGTCAACGCCGTTTTTATTATACATCTGATAATTAGATGTCAAATTATGGCGGTGAAGGATGAATGCTGACCTTGCCAACGCGCGGGTGCGCAAAAGGTTTCGTGACGCGGACATCAGGACTATCGAGAAGGCGATCCGCCGCATCGTGCGCGCCCACGATCTTCAGTCGAAGGCGCTCGCCAAGGCGAGTGGCCTGACGGCGGCGCAGCTCGTGGTGATGAAGGGGATCGCCGAGCTGGGCGAGGTGACGTCGGCCGCGTTGTCGGCCTATGCCGACATCAGCGCGGCGACGGTGGTGACGGTGCTCGACAATCTGGAGGAGCGCGACCTGATCCATCGCTACCGTTCGGGCAGCGACCGGCGGATCGTGCATACGAGGCTGACGGAACGCGGCCTTGCCGCGCTGGCTACGGCGCCTTCGCCTCTGGGCGACCTGTTCCTGCAACGGTTCGCGCGGCTCGATGCCGGGGAGCGGCGCCGGGTCGTGGAGGCCGCCACCGGGCTCGCGAACCTGCTGTCGCGCGAGGCGAGCCTTCATCCGGACCGGTCGTGACGGCACGATGCGGACTTGCGCCGTGTCGCGGGCAAGGAGAGTTGCGGGGGAGGGGGCGGATGGACCGGACGACCGATCCCAGGCGTCGGGAATTCCCGTCTATGACGCGTCGAGGTCCGAATAGCGCTCCTTGCCGACCTCGGTGAGAATGCCGTTCAGCAGCGTGTCGAGATTGGCCTCGATATAGTCTTCGAGCGACAGCCGCGACTTGAAGTACCAGCTCTTGAGCGCCCAGCCGTGGGCGGTGAGCACGATCTGGTAGGTCAGCGCGTCGACATTGGCCTTGCGGATGATGCCGCGCTCCATGCAGTCGACGAGCGTGCGGCGGATGATGTCGTTGGTGTCCGTCTCCCGCTGCTGGATCAGCTCGCGGCGCTTGGGCGACAGCGACTTGGTCGAGCGGTAGGCCAGCACCGTGGCGGCCCGGTGCCTGTCGACGACGCGGCAATAGGCGCGGACGGCCGTCACCAGCCGTTCGAGCGGGTCGTCGATGCCGACGATCGCCGCCGGTATCTCGCGGGCGTAGGAATCGACCACCTCCAGCAGGACGAGCAGGAGCACGTCCTCCTTTTCCCGCACATACTGGTAGACCAGCCCGGAGCTGATCCCGGCCAGCCGCGCGATGTCCTTGATCGTGGTCCTGTAGAAACCCTGGCTGGAGAACAGCTCGGTCGCGGCCGCGACGATCTGGCCCCGGCGCTTCTCGACCAGTTCAGGCACCTCGATCAGGCTGGTGACGGTTTCGTTCATCGCGGGCGCTGTCTCCGGGGCGATTGATCACGGTAGGAATTCTACCCCGTTCGGGGGGTCAAAGGCGAGAGGTCGCCGGAGGCGTCGAACGGACCGCCGAAGGTAGTGTAGCCGCGGCCGGCGAAGAGCCTTGCCGTCGCAAGGCCGATGCCGCCGGCAGCGCCGGTGACGAGAAGCGAGGAGCGGGGATGCCGGCCGCCGTCCATCGCGGGCTGCCCGGATCAGCGGAAGCGGGCGAAGTCGGGCTTGCGCTTCTCGAGGAAGGCCGTGCGCCCCTCCACCGCCTCCTCGGAGTTGACGAAGCTCGCCAGCCCGTCGGCGGCCATCTTCACTTGCCCGAAGATGTGGGCGCTGTCGGCATTGAAGGCATGCTTGAGGAACTTGAGCGCGGTGGGGCTGAGCGCCACCGCCTGCGCGGCGAGCGCACGCGCTTCCTCCATCAGCTTCTCGCGCGGCACGACGCGGTTGACGAGGCCCCATTCCAGCGCGGTCCGGGCGTCGTACTGCTGGCAGAAGAACCAGATCTCGCGGGCGCGCTTCTCGCCGACGGTGCGGGCAAGGTAGGCCGAGCCCCAGCCGGCGTCGAAGGACCCGACGCGCGGGCCGGCCTGGCCGAACTTGGCGTGGTCGGCGGCGACGGTGACGTCGCAGATGACGTGGATGACGTGGCCGCCGCCGATGGCGTAGCCGTTGACCAGGGCTATCACCGGGATCGGCAGGGAGCGGATCTGGCGCTGGAGGTCGAGGACGTTGAGACGGGCGATCCCGTCCTCGCCCACGTAGCCACCGGCATGGCTCTTGTAGGTCTGGTCCCCGCCGGAGCAGAACGCGGCGTCGCCTTCGCCGATCAGGAGCACGCAGCCGATCGACGCATCGTCGCGGATCCGGGCGAAGGCGTCGATGAGCTCGGCCACCGTCTGCGGCCGGAAGGCATTGCGGACCTC
>JACZJD010000122.1 GCA_014860725.1 Aquamicrobium sp. | reverse complement strand
GTCCTCCACCGCCCGCGTCACCAGCTTCGCGCCGATGCCCTGGCCGCGGAACGCGTCGGGCACGCCGGTATGGTCGATGATGATGCGGCGCTCGCCGACCCTGGTGAAGGTCATCTCGGCCTCGGCCCCGTCCGGGCCGCGTACGACGTAGCGGCCCTTGGCGCCGGTGTCTTCCAGTTCGATCGGCAGGTCGTCGTTCATCGTCTTCCTCCTTCAGCTCGGTTCGTGCAGGCCGGCGAGAAAGGCCTGGGTGGCCGCGATCTCGCCCTGGCGGATCTCGTGGCCGCCATCATGCCAGAAAAGGTCCGTCTCCGCGCCGCGCGCTGCGAGCGTCGCGACGAGGCGCTCGGTCTGGTCCGGCGGGCAGATCGGGTCGCGGCGGCCTGCCGTCACCAGCACGCGCGTGCGCGCCAGCGATCCGGCATCGGCCGGCTCGAACGGGATCAGCGGGTGCATCAGCACCGCCGCGTCGAACAGGCCGGGCACGGCGAACAGCACCGAGGCGAGGATGTTGGCGCCGTTCGAGTAGCCGAGGCCGAGGACGGCGGACGGCTTCGCGGCCTCGCGATGCGCCGCCGCGAAAGCGGCCATCTTCCGCGTCGCCCGGACGAGGTCCGCCATGTCGTAGACGCCCTCGCCGGTGCGGCGGAAGTAGCGCGCCGCGCCGTGCTCGGAAACGTCGCCGCGCGGCGCGACGACGGTCGCCTCCGGCAGGAGGGCCTGCCCGAAGCCGAGGAACTGCGTCTCGTCGGCGCCGGTGCCGTGGAAGACGAGGAGGAGCGGCCCGCCGGGCGCGCCCGCTTCCACGCGGTGGATGTAGCTGTCCTTCGCCATCGCCTCAGTCCCGGATCGGCTCGAGATGGTCTTCGAGGAAGGGCCGCAGGTGCTCATGCTGGCGCGGCAGCTTCAGCGCCTCGCCGAGATGGGCGGTGTCCTCGTCGCGGTCGAAGCCCGGCTCGTTGGTCGAGACCTCGAACAGCACCCCGCCCGGCGTGCGGAAGTAGATCGCCCAGAAATAGTCGCGGTCGATCACCGGCGTCACCTGATAGCCGGTCTCCATCAGCGCCCGGCGCACCTCGAGCTGCCGCTCGCGGTCGTCGACGGCGAAGGCGACGTGATGCACCGAGCCCGCGCCCTGCCGCGCATGCGCCACCATGGGCAGCGTCTCGATGTCGACGATGGCCGCGCCGTTGTCCTCGCCCCTGACGGCGAAGCGGCGGACGGCGCCGGCGCTGTCGACCTCCTCGTGGTTCATGAACCTCAGGAGCTCCGCCGTCGCGCCGCCGTCCTGGAGCCGCATCGACACCGAGTGGAAGCCGCGGATGGCGACGTCCTCGCCGACGCCGCTGCCGGTCCACGGCGCGCGGCCGTCGTCGGCGGTCTCGACGAGGGCGAAGCCGTCGCCGTCCGGTCCCTGGAAGGAAAGCCGCTTCTCGCCGAACAGCTCGGAGCGGCCGAGGCCGGCGACGCCGTGCGCGGCAAGGCGCTCCTCCCAGAAGGGCAGCGCGCCTTCGGGCACGGAAAAGGCGGTGGTGCCGACCTCGCCGGTGCCCGGGCGGCCGCGGGCCGCATTGGGGAAGGGGAAGTAGGTCATGACCGTGCCGGGCGTGCCGGCCTCGTCGGCATAGTAGAGGTGGTAGACGTCGGGCGCGTCGAAATTGACCGTCTTCTTGACGCGGCGCAGGCCGAGCGTGCGGGTGAAGAAGGCGTTGTTCTCGTTGGCGTCGCGGGCGAGCGAGGTGACGTGGTGAAGCCCCTTGATCTGGTCGAGCATGATGCCGTTCCTTGTCCTCGTGCCGCGCGGGGGCGGCGTTCAGTCCTCAATGTCGGGCAAAGCCGGGGCTTGCGGTAGGTCGCATCCGCGCGAAGGATCGTTCTCCGTAAGTGAACGATGAAAAGCTCATTGTTCAAAAGAACAAGGCCCGCGCCGGGCGCGGGCCTTGCTTCCTTTCTGGCGCCTCAGCGCTCGATGATGATGAGCTGCTGGTCGCGGCTGTCGGCGAAGGTCGCCTCGTCATATTCGGGCTGGGCCTCGAGCTGCTCCTTGGTCAGCGGCGTGTAGAGGTGCAGCCGGCCCTCGCCGTCGCGCATGAAGGCGAGGTTGTCGAGGTCGATCGCCACTTCCTTGGCACCGATGCCGAGGAAGCCGCCGACATCGACGGTCACGGCGTCGACCTGGCCGTCGGTCGACAGGATCACGTCGGCGATCGAGCCGACGTTCTCGTCGCCGGCGCCGTAGACGGTGGTGCCGATCAGGTCCTCGGCCCGCATCTCGGCGGCCGGAATCTCGGTCATGCCGGAGCGGTCGATCGCCGAGGTCTCGGTGTCGTCGGTGCCGGTCACGCCGGGCGCGGGCTGGTCGGCCGGAGCCTGGGCGAGATCGTCGACCGGCGCGGCGTCGTCGGTGGTGGCCGGCGGGGTGGCGGCGAGGT
>JACZJD010000121.1 GCA_014860725.1 Aquamicrobium sp. | reverse complement strand
CCGCCGCGCAGCGGCCCCATGCGCGCGGCCGCGATTTCCGCCGCCGCGCGGTCGAGCTTCCGGTCGTATCGGTCTTCGGCCGCGCCGGCGCTGCCCGCCATCACGGCCGCGGCCAGCGCCGCCAGCACATGGATGCGCATTGCCCCTGCTCCATCTCCCTGTGGAGCCGGAGATAGCAGGCGCAGCCTAAGGAAGCGCCAAGCGGAACGGTTAGGAAAGGGTTAGGCCGAGGCCACCGAGACCGAGCGGCCGAGCGCGGAGAAGACGGTGCGCACGATGCCGGCGGCGTCGAGCCCGGCGGCGGCATACATCTTTTCCTGCTTGCCGTGGTCGGTGAACTCGTCCGGCAGGACGAGCGGCCGCACCTTGAGCCCATTCTCCAGCAGCCCTTCATGGGCGAGGAAGTGCAGCACATGGCTGGCGAAGCCGCCGATCGAGCCTTCCTCGACGGTCACCAGCACCTCATGCTCGCGGGCGAGCCGGCGCACGAGGTCGGCGTCGAGCGGCTTGGCGAAGCGGGCGTCGGCGACGGTGGTCGACAGCCCGGCGGCGTCGAGTTCCTCCGCCGCGGCGAGGCAGTCCGCAAGGCGCGTGCCGAGCGACAGCAGCGCCACCTTGGTGCCCTGCTTGACGACGCGGCCCCTGCCGATGGCGAGCGGCTGGCCGCGCTCGGGCAGGTCGACGCCGACGCCGTTGCCGCGCGGATAGCGGAAGGCGATCGGGCCGTCGTCATAGTCGGCGGCGGTGCGCACCATGTGGCGCAGCTCCGCCTCGTCGCTTGCCGCCATGACGACGAAATACGGCAGCGCGGCGAGATAGGCGACGTCGAACGCGCCGCAATGGGTCGGCCCGTCGGCGCCGACGAAGCCGGCGCGGTCGATGGGAAAGCGCACGGGCAGCTTCTGGATCGCCACGTCGTGGACGACCTGGTCGTAGGCGCGCTGCAGGAAGGTCGAGTAGATCGCCGCGAACGGCTTCAGCCCCTCCGTCGCCAGCCCGGCGGCGAAGGTCACGGCGTGCTGCTCGGCGATGCCGACGTCGAACGTGCGCTGCGGAAACGCCTCGCCGAAGAGGTCGAGCCCGGTGCCTGACGGCATGGCGGCGGTGACGGCGACGATGCGCTCGTCCTCCCGCGCCTCGCGCACCAGGCTTTCGGCGAAGACCTTGGTGTAGCTCGGCGCATTGGCCGGGGCCTTGGCCTGCGCGCCGCTGACCACGTCGAAGCGATTGACGCCGTGATACTTGTCGGCCGCGGCCTCGGCCGGGGCGTAGCCCTTGCCCTTCTGCGTCACGACATGGATCAGCACCGGGCCGTTGCCGTTGTCGCGCACGTTGCGCAGAACCGGCACCAGATGTTCGAGATTGTGGCCGTCGATGGGGCCGATGTGGAAGAAGCCCAGCTCCTCGAACAGCGTGCCGCCGGTGACGTAGCCGCGCGCATGCTCGACGGCGCGGGTGACGGCGCGGTCCACGCGCTTGCCGAGATAGGAGGTCAGCTTCTTTCCGAGGTCGCGAATCTCGTGATAGGCGCGCCCGGTGCCGAGCCGCGCGAGATAGTGGCTCATCGCGCCGGTCGGCGGGGCGATCGACATGTCGTTGTCGTTGAGGATGACGATCAGCCGCGCGTCGAGCGCACCGGCATTGTTCAGCGCCTCGAAGGCCATGCCGGCCGACATCGCGCCGTCGCCGATGACGGCGATGACGTTGTTGTCGCCGCCCTTCAGGTCGCGCGCCACGGCCATGCCGAGCCCGGCCGAGATCGAGGTCGAGGAATGCGCCGTGCCGAAGGGGTCGTACTCGCTTTCCGTCCGCTTGGTGAAGCCGGACAGCCCGCCTTCCTGCCTTAAGGTGCGGATGCGGTCGCGCCGGCCGGTCAGGATCTTGTGCGGATAGGCCTGATGGCCGACGTCCCAGATCAGCCGGTCATTGGGCGTGTCGAAGACGTAGTGCAGCGCCACGGTCAGCTCGACCACGCCGAGGCCGGCTCCCAGATGCCCGCCGGTCTGCGAGACGGCGTCGATCATCTCGGCGCGCAGTTCGGCGGCAAGCTGCGGCAGGTCGCTTTCGGGCAGGCCCCGCAGGTCGGCGGGAACGCGGACCTTGTCGAGGAGCGGAGTGTGCGGACGTGGGTTCAAGGCTGCTCGCCTGTTCCTTGTCATTGCGCTTCCGGTCGAGATAGGCGCTTGAGCCGGGAAAGTAAATGCGGCCGTCGCGCCGGGAACCGCCCTCCCCGCCCCGCTCAGCCCTCGGGCAGCGGTACGAACTCCTCCTCGTCGCCGGGGACGATGTCGAAGCGGCCGGTGCGCCATTCCTGCTTGGCCTGCTCGATGCGCTCCCGCGAGGAGGAGACGAAATTCCACCAGATATAGCGCTTCGAGCCGAGCGAGGCGCCGCCGAACAGCATCAGGTGCGCGCCCCGCTCGGAGGAAACCACGATCTCGGCCCCCGGCTTGAAGGCGATCAGCCGGTCGGCGGGGAAGCGGCCGCCGGCGATCCCGACATCGCCTTCGAGCACGTAGATCGCGCGCTCCTCGGCGTCGGCCGGTATCTGCAGGCTGGCGCCCGGCGCGATCGTCAGATCGGCGTAGAGGGTTTCCGAGGCCGTCGCGACCGGCGAGGTCCAGCCATGGAAGGAGCCGATCACCACCCGGCCGGTGATCCCGTCCGCGTCGATGGTGGGCAGGTCGGCGCGGCCGGTGTTCTCGAACAGCGGCGCGATCTCCTCCTTGCCGTCCGGCAGGGCGAGCCAGGTCTGAAGGCCGGAGATCGACAGCGGGCCGCCGCGCAGCTCCTCGGGCGAGCGCTCGGAATGGACGATGCCGCGGCCGGCGGTCATCAGGTTCACGTCGCCGGGCTCGATCACCATTTCGGTGCCGAGCGAGTCGCGATGCCTGATCCTGCCGTCAAACAGGTAGGTCACGGTCGAGAGCCCGATATGCGGATGCGGCCGCACGTCGAGCGCCTGCCCGCCGCGCAGGATCGCGGGCCCCATGCGGTCGAAGAAGATGAACGGCCCCACCAGCCTGCGCCGCGCCGTCGGCAACGCGCGGCGGACGGAAAAGCCGTCGATGTCGCGGGCGTTGGGGACGATCAGCGTCTCGATGGCATCGCAGGCGAAGGCATCGCCGGGCTGCGGGTCATTGCCGGGAAAGAAGCTCATGGCGGGGCTCCGCTAGGACCATGTCAGCAAGGCGACATCATATCGCGAAAGATGCCGATCATATGTCACGAACTGCATGCCCTCGACGATCGCCTGCGCCAGCATCAGCCGGTCGAAGGGATCGCCGTGATGGAGCGGAAGAAGCTCGACGAAGGCGGCATGGGCGGCCGTGACGTCGAAGATGCCGAAACCGGCCGTCTCGAACTCGGCCAGCGCCTGATGGCCCGAAACGGGCGGAGCATCCGGCCTGCCGAGCTGGTGCTTGATCGCGATCTCCCACACCGCAACAGCGGAAACGAAGACATTCGGATATGCATCTCGAAGAAGCGCATGGATATGTTCGGGGATGCGCTCAGGGCGGTTCGTCGCCCAGATCGCGACATGCGTGTCGAGCAGCAGCTTCACTTTTCGTCGTCGCCGAAGAACATGCGGGCGACTTCGGCATCCAATGCCTGGAACGCTTCATAGTCGAGCGGCGGATATTTGTCGCGCGCGAGCCCGAGCCGCAGCTTCCTCTCCGGCGCGGCGTCGAGCGGCACCAGCTTCGCTGCCGGCTTGCCGTTGCGCGCGATGATGATTTCCTTCTCCGCGCCGCTTTCGACCGCCTCGACGAGGCGCGACAGCGAGGTCTTCGCTTCCAGCATGTTCACGGTCGCCATTGTCGCTTCCTTAGCCAAGTCTGGCTAATATAGGGGCGGTGGCGCGCCGCGCAAGGCCGCGTCGCGACCGGTGGCGGTCATTCCGGGTCGAGCGGCTCCGTGCCGGCGGGCTTGCCGTCGCGGGACAGGCGGATTTTCTCGACCTTGTCCTCGGCGGCCTTCAGGAGCTTCTCGCAATGCGCCTTCAGCGCCTCGCCGCGCTCGTAGATGCGGATCGACTGGTCGAGCGGCACGTCGCCGCGCTCCAGATCCTCGACGATGCGCTCCAGCGCCTCCAGCGCCTGCTCGAAGCTCAGGGCCTTGATGTCGTCGTTGGTCGCGTCGGCCATCGGTTCATCCATTCATCAGGCGGCGGACATGGGCGGCGACCGAGAAGGCGAGGCCGTGCAGGTCGTATCCGCCCTCGAGCAGGCTGACGAGGCGGTTCGACGCCCAGCGGTCGGCCCGGTCCATCAGCTTTCCCGTCGCCCAGTCGAAGTCGTCTTCCGTGAGGTTGATCTCGGCCAGCGGGTCGCGGTGGTGCGCATCGAAGCCGGCCGAGATGATGATGAGGTCGGGGCGGAAGTCGTCGATCGCGGTCAGCACGCGGGTTTCGAACGCCTCGCGGAACCGCTCGCCGCCGTCATTGGCCGCAAGCGGCGCGTTGACGATGTTGCCGGCGCCGGTCTCGTCCTTGCCCCCGGTGCCGGGGTAGAGCGGCATCTGATGCGTCGAGCAGTAGAGCACCGTCGGATCGTTCCAGAAGATGTCCTGCGTGCCGTTGCCGTGGTGGACGTCCCAGTCGACGATGGCGACGCGCTCCGCGCCGTGTTTGCGCTGGGCGTGGCGGGCGGCGATCGCGGCATTGTTGAAGAAGCAGAAGCCCATGGCCGTCGCCTTCTCGGCGTGGTGGCCGGGCGGACGCGAGGCGACGAAGACGTTGCTGACTGCGCCTGCGAACACGTCGTCGACCGCGGCGTTGGCCGCGCCGATGGCGGTGAGCGCCGCCTGCCAGCTCATCGGGCTCGCCGTGGTGTCGGCGTCGATGCGGGCGAGCCCCTCGTGCGGGATGCGCTGGCGCACGCGCTCGCGGTGCTCCTCCGGGTGGGCGTAGAGGATGGTCGCCTCGTCGCCGTCCGGCGCCTCGCGCCGGTCGAGATACTGGAACGCCTCGTCCTCCAGAACGCGCTGGATCGCGCGCAGGCGGTCCGGCCGCTCGGGGTGGCCGGCGGGCGTCAGATGTTCCAGATAGATGGAGTGCGAGTAGAGCCGGGTGGTCATTCTTCGATATAGGCGCTTTCCCGCCGGTTCGCCAAGCCGCTTCGCGGAAGATCGCGC
>JACZJD010000816.1 GCA_014860725.1 Aquamicrobium sp. | reverse complement strand
GGCGCGACCGAGGACGTCGTGGTCATGTCGAGCCCGGGCTGCGGCTGGAAGGCCCCGGCCGCGAAGATCAGGGCGGCCAGCAGGCCGGCTGCGCCGCCATGCGCGATGTTCATCGACGGTCCCTCGCCCGCATGCCTGTGTTGCCAGGACAATGCGCCGGCTTGGTTAACGTATGGCTAAAGGCGCGCCGGCGGCGGGCCTCGCTCAGTTCGCGGAAGGCCCGACGCCGCGTGTCTCGGCCACCGGCGTCAGCGCGCCCTTGCCGGCAAACCAGCTTTCGAGATTGTCGGCGACGAGGTCGGCCATCGCCTGCCGCGTGTGCCGCGAAGCGGAGCCGACATGCGGCAGGAGGCTGGCGTTCTCCGCCCGCAGCAGGGCGTCCGGGACGTTCGGCTCGTCGGCGAACACGTCGAGCCCCGCGGCGAGGATCGTGCCATCGGCAAGCGCCGCCGCCAGCGCCTCCTCGTCCACGGTCGAGCCGCGGCCGATATTGACGAAGACGCCGTCCGGTCCCAGCGCCGTAAGCACGGCGGCATTGACCGCCTTCTCCGTCGCCGCGCCGCCCGGCGCGACCGAGATCAGCGTGTCGACGTTGCGGGCAAGGTCGACGAGCGTCGGATAATAGGCGTAGTCCACGCCCTCGACCGGGCGGCGGTTGTGGTAGGCGACGGGCAGGCCGAACGCCTCCAGCCGCCGCGCAATGGCGAGCCCGATGCGGCCCATGCCGAAGATGCCGGCCACGCGGCCCCTGAGCGTGCCCCTCGTGAACGGGTAGTTGCCGACGCTCTTCCACTTGCCAGCCCGCAGCCAGGCTTCCGCCTTCGGCAGCTCGCGCACCGTGTTCAGGAGCAGGCCCAGCGCGGTGTCGGCGACCTCCTCGGTCAGCACGTCCGGCGTGTTGGTGACCATCACGCCCTTTTGCGCGGCGTGGACGGCATCGACGGCATCGTAGCCGACGCCGAAATTGGCGATGATCTCGAGATTGGGCAGCGCGTCGATGAAGGCGGCGTCGATCCGCGTCATCGCCGCCACGCCCCGGATGCGCCCACGCTCGGCCTGCGACAGGAGCGAGGCGTCGGCGCGCTCGATCCTCAGGAGGTCGAAGGCCCGCTCGACACGCGACCCGACATGCTCGTGCAGGCGGCCGGGAATGAGGATCGTGACGTCTCTGGTGGTGGGCACGACGCGCGCCTCCTTCTGATCATGCGGGGGTCGGGGACGGGGCCGGCAGGGTAGGCAGCGGGAAGCCGGCCCGCAAGCCGGAACGCTCAGCCGTCCTTCGGCTTGCCGGTGGACTGGCGCACGTGCAGTTCCGGGCGGATCAGCTCCTGCCCGCCATGCACCTCGACGCCGTTGAGGCGGTCGAGCAGCGTGCGGGCGGCGCGGCGGCCGACCTCGCGCTGGCCGTTCCACACCGTGGTCAGGGCCGGCGTCGCGATGGCCGCCTCCTCGAGATCGTCGTAGCCGATCACCGAGACGTCGACGCCGGGCGTCAGGCCGGCGCGGGCGATGCCGTTCATCAGCCCGATGGCGACGAGGTCGTTGAAGCACACGGCCGCCGTCGGCTTGTCCTTGTGCGCGAGAAAGGCCTGCGCCGCCTCGAAGCCCGCCTGTTTGGTGCGCGGGCCGGGAATGCGCCAGTTCGGCTGCGGGTCGAGCCCCGCCTCGCGCATCGCCGCGACGTAGCCCTGGTAGCGGTCGCGCCCGGTCGAGGTCTGGTCCGTGCCGCCGATCATGGCGATGCGGCGGTGGCCGAGCGAGATCAGGTGGTTGGTGGCGAGCCCGGTGCCGTAGGCGTCGTCGCCGCGGAAAACCGGCACGTCCGCGCCCTCGACCGAACGCGCGATCAGCACGACGGGCAGGCCGTTGTCCTCGGCGAGGCGGATGTCCTCGGCTGGGGTGCCGATGGCCGGCGACATGATGACGCCGTCGGCGCCGAGCTGCAGCAGCGTGTCGATGAAGGTGCGCTGCTTCTCGAGCTTGTCGTAGTGGTTGGACAAGAGGAACGTCTGCCGGCTGCGGTCGAGCTCGGTCTCGATCGAGCGCAGGATCTCGGCGAAGAACGGGTTCATGATATCGTGCACCACGACGCCGAGGATGCCGGAGCGCGAGGTGCGCAGCGAGGCGGCGCGGCGGTTGTAGATGTAGCCGATCTCGCGCGCATAGGCCTTGATGCGCTCGCGCGTCGCGTCCGCCACCAGCGGGCTGTCGCGCAGCGCCAGCGACACGGTCGCCGTGGAGACGCCGAGCGCGTCGGCAATCGTCGAAAGCTTGATCTTCTGAGCCAGAACCCGAACTCCCCCGGTCGGCGCTTTGCCCTTAAACAGTTTAAAAAGGCGTTATGCCATCGCGGCGGGGCATTTCAAAGCTTTTTTGCCAGTTCGCGCTCGTCGGCGCCGAGCGCGGCGCGGCTGGCCAGCCGCAGCCGGTGTTCGCGATGGATGATGTAGAGGCCGCTCGCCACGATGATCGAGGCGCCGACCAGCGTCCACATGTCGGGCAGGTCGTTGAAGACGAGCCAGCCGAGCGCCACCATCCAGACGATCTGCGTGTAGGGATAGGGCGCGAGCGCCGCCGTCGTCGCCACCTTGTACGCCTTGATCAGCAGCCAGTGTCCGACACCGCCGCAAACGCCCATCACGATCAGCAGGCCCCATTGCAGCGCGCCCTGCGGCATCGAACCGTAGAGCGGGACGGTCGGCAGCAGGAACACGACCGGCGTCAGCGCGGAATAGAAGATCAGGCTTTCCGCGCTCTCGGTCGCCGCCATCTTGCGGGTCATGATGACGTAGAGCGAGTGGCAGGCCACGAAGGACAGCGAGAACACGTGGCCGATGCCGAAGGCACCGAAGCCCGGGCGCGTGACGACGAGGACGCCGACAAACCCGACGATGATGGCGAGCCAGCGCCGCCACCCGGCCCATTCGCCGAGAAGCGGCCCGGCGAGCGCCACGACGACCATCGGCGAGAAGAAGGCGATGGAGATGGTCTCGGCGAGCTGCAAGGTCTGCAGCGCGAGGAAGTTGAACACCGTCGAGCCGAACAGGAAAACGCCGCGCAGCACCTGCGCCGGCAGGTTCGCGGTGCGGAACATGGTGCGGCTCGACCACACCCGGAACAGCACCAGCACCAGGACGAGATGGACGGCGAATCGCGCCCAGGTGACGAACGGCGCCTCCATCCCCTGCAGCACGAGATATTTCGCGCTGGCGTCGAGGAAGGAGAACAGGAAGCAGGCCCCGATGACCAGGAAGATGGCGGAGACCGGGGCCGCAGCCTCGGGGGTACTGGCTTTCGGAGTCAAGTCTGGCAACCGCTGCTGGCGTCGAAGCCACTACATCGGCCAGCACCGCCCGTGACGCAAGAGGAAACTGTCCCGCCCTTACGCCGCCTCGTCGTCGACCTCGACCGCCGAAACCGCATCGTCGTCATCGTCGTCCACATCCGCGCCGCCGGTCAGGTTGGCCTCGATTCGCGTCAGCAGCGCCAGAAGCGTGGCGCGCTCCTTCTTGTCCAAGCCCTTGAAGGCGAGCCTGTCGGTCTTGCGCACCGCCTTCTCGATGGCGCGGATGGCGTCGCGGCCGCGCTCGGTCAGGGAGACGTTGGCCTGCCTCGCATCGATGGCGCTGCCACGCTTCTCGAGATAGCCCTGCGCCTGGAGCCGGCCGATCGTCTTGGTCACGGTCGGCGGCCGCACGCCGAGCCGGGCGGCGAGCTGGCCCGGGGTCTGGCCGTCCTCCTCGTCGAGCAGCAGCATGATCTGGTCCTGCCCGGCATAGAGGCCATGCGCCAGCAGCCGCGCCGCGAGCGCCGTGCGCGACAGCCGCGCCGCCGCCTGAAGACTGGTCATGACGGCTTTTCTCTTCACCTTCGCCATTGGTCGCGATCTCCGATCCGCATTGCCTTGCCGCCGACAGGCGCGCTAGCCTTGCCGGGCGCGACGAAGCCATGACACGGCTACATAACGGTAACATGACAGCCAGCGAAACATCCCATTCCTCCGCCGCTCCCGGGGCCGATCCCACGGCGCGGTCGATCGCCGTCCTGCCGCTCGGCGCCACCGAGCAGCACGGGCCGCACCTGCCGTTCGAGACCGATGCGATCATCGCGGCGGGCGTTGCCGCGCGGGCGAAATCCCTCCTTCCGCCCGGCCTCGAGGTCGCGTTCCTGCCGGTGGAGCCGGTCGGCTATTCCATCGAGCACATGGACGTTCCCGGCACGCGCACGCTTGCTTACGACGAGGCCGTCGCCCGCTGGATCGGCATCGGCGAGGACTGCTTCCGGCGCGGCTTCCGCCGCTTCGTCATGCTCAACGCCCATGGCGGCAACGCGCCGCTGATGACGGTGGTGGCGACCGAGCTGCGCGTGCGGCGTCCGATGCTGGCTGTCGCCACGAGCTGGACGCGCTTCGGCTATCCCGCAGAGATCGTCGGCCCGCGCGAGAAGGCGCTCGGCATCCATGGCGGCCTGATCGAGACCAGCGTGATGCTGGCGCTGCGCCCCGACCTCGTGGACATGGCGAAGGCGCGCGACTTCCCTTCCGCGCAGGAAGGCTTCGAGCGCGCGTTCCGCCACCTGCGCGCCTACGGCCCGCACGCCTTCGGCTGGAAGATGCGCGACCTCTCCGTGGACGGCGTCACGGGCAACGCCGCGGGCGCGACGGCGCAGGCCGGCGAAGCCATCCTCGACCACGCCGCGCGCGGCGTGGTCGAGCTGCTCGACGACGTGGCCCGCTTCGACATTTCCACATTGTCGTGATGCGCGGCGCGGCACGTGCATTCCATGACGGTACGTCCTATATGAAGCCGACGATCACCCAGGCACCCCGCAGGAAACGACCATGACGCAGGCGCAAATCCCCGTCACCGTGCTGACCGGCTATCTCGGCTCCGGCAAGACCAC
>JACZJD010000815.1 GCA_014860725.1 Aquamicrobium sp. | reverse complement strand
CCGTAGATCACGGCGACCGGCCCGGGCTGGCCGGAAAGCGCATGCTTGATCGCGAGCTGGGTGGCGACGACGGCCGGGTTCGGCTCCTCGGCGGTGAACACCTCCTTGGCCACGCCGCGGAACGCCTGCCGCGCGTCCCAGCCGCCATAGTCGCCGGTGCCGGACTGGTAGGGGCCGTGCATCGAGAAGGGCGGCGTGTCGGTGAAATCCGTCATAAGGAGCAGCGGCGAGGCCGACAGATGCGCCTCGATGGTGCCGACGAGGCCGTTGCCGAGCACCCACGGCCCCTGGCCGAGCAGCACGCCGGGCACGCCGGTCATGCGGCCGACGGTCTCGGCCATGACCGCGCCGAGGCTTTCCTCACGCACCAGCACGGTGCGGATCGCGTCCTGCCGCTTCTCCAGCGCGCCGAAGATGCGGCCGGTGTGGCCGCCGGACAGGCCGAAGACGTACCGGATGCCGGCGGCGGCGAGGACATCGACGACGGCGTCCGGCGACGGTACCGGCTCCGGGTAGAGCGGCTGGAACGGCATGGGGAAGTCTCCGGTCTATCCGGCGGTCGAAAGGCGCTGGCGCAGATTGGCGAGGATGGCGTCGGAGCCGCCGGCGATGTCGGACTGCATGGCGCGCTGCGCCGCCTCGGCATCGCGGGCGCGGAACGCCGCGATCAGGGTGACGTGGGCGTGCGGGACCTCGTCGGGCGTGCCGGCGGGCGGCATCGGCCGGTGGGCGTAGAGCATGTTGAGGAGCGGCCCCATCTGCAGCCACAGCCCCTCGACGATGCGCAGGAGCCGCGGCCGGCGCGCCTCGGCGCAGACGCGCAGATGGAACTCCTGGTTCCAGATCAGCGCCGACTTGAAGTCGAGCGCCGCCTTGGCCCTGACCAGCCGGTCGTGGACCCCTTCGAGATGGACGATGGCCGGCTCCTCGATCCTGCGCGCGGCCTCGGCCGCGCCGACGCCCTCGAGGTTGAAGCGCAGGTCGCGCAGCTCGACATAGTCGTCCGGCGTCATCACCGGCACGCGGAAGGAGCGGCCGGCGACCTGGGTGAGCGCGCCTTCGGCGGCGAGCTGCACCAGCGCCTCGCGCACCGGGGTCGGGCTGATATTCATGGCGGCGGCGAGGTCGCGGATGTTGAGCTTCAGCCCGGGCAGGAAGCGGCCGGTCATCAGCCCGCGGCGCAGCTCCTTGTAGGCCTCGCTCATCAGGTTGACGCGCTCGAGGTTGCGCAGCTTGCCGAACCCTGCGCCGAGCTCGCCGGGGGCTTCAGGAGCCTCGCCGCCGGGCGGGACCGTGCTTTCCGCCGCCGCCCACATCCAGTCCGATCCGGCCATGTTCCGTCGCCTCTCCCTCTTCCCGAGCCGTCCCCGAATTTACCCGCCGGGCGGCGAAAGTCCAGAAACATATTTGATATATCAAATTTCATATTGAAATATCCTATGCGGTATGGTTTAAGCGCCGGGCAAGGGAGGACCCTTCTGACATGCATCACCCGACCGCCACCGCCGGGCAGGAGCCCGTTGCCGTCACGCTCGCCGCGTCGCTGAAGAGGCACAGCGTCGAGGTTCTGTTCGGCCAGAGCCTGCCGAGCGCGCTGCATCTCGCCGCGCCCGATTTCGGCATGCTCCAGGTCAACTACCGCACCGAGAACGCCGGCGGCGTCATGGCCGACGGCTATGCCCGCATCTCAGGCCGCATCGGCGTGGTCACGGCGCAGAACGGCCCGGCCGCGACGCTGCTCGTGGCGCCGATGGCCGAGGCGCTGAAGGCTTCCGTGCCGCTGCTGGCCATCGTGCAGGAGGTGAACCGCGACCAGACCGACCGCAACGCCTTCCAGGAATTCGACCATTTCGCGCTGTTCTCCTCCTGCGCCAAATGGGTGCGGCGCATCGACGTCGCCTCGCGCGTCGAGGACTATGTCGACATGGCGATCACCGCGGCGACGACCGGTCGCCCGGGGCCGGTGGCGCTTCTGTGCCCGGCCGATCTGCTGAACGAGATGCAGCGCCTGGCCGAGGTCCGCACCAGCGCCTATGGCCGCTTCCCGCTCGACCGCGTCGTCCCGGACCCCGAGCGCATCGCGGAAGCCGCGGCACTGCTCGCGGCGGCCGAGAACCCGGTGGTCATCGCCGGCGGCGGCGTGCACCTGTCGCAGGCCGCGACGGAGCTGGCGGCGCTTCAGGACAAGGCCGCGCTTCCCGTCGGCACCACCAACATGGGCAAGGGCTCGGTCGACGAGACGCACGAGCTCTCCCTCGGCGTCCTCGCCAACGCGCTCGGCACCCACTCGCCCGCGCGCCCCATGAAGGAGGTGCTCGACCGCGCCGACGTGGTGCTCCTCGTCGGCACCCGCACCAACCAGAACGGCACCGACAGCTGGAAGCTCTATCCGCGCGGCGCGAGGTTCATCCATCTCGACATCGACGGCATCGAGGTCGGGCGCAACTACGAGGCGCTGCGGCTGGTCGGCGACGCCGCGCTCGGCCTCGTCGCGCTGACCGGGGCGCTGGAGAAGGCGGGAAC
>JACZJD010000814.1 GCA_014860725.1 Aquamicrobium sp. | reverse complement strand
CGGTGGCGCTGGGCGGGACGGAGGTGACCATCAACGGCATCGCCAAGGGCGCTGGCATGATCGCGCCCGACATGGCGACGATGCTGTCCTTCGTCGCCACCGACGCGCCGATCGAGGCGCCCGTGCTGCAGGACATGCTGTCGAAGGGCGTCGGAAAGACCTTCAACGCGGTGACGGTCGACAGCGACACCTCGACCAGCGACACGCTGATCCTGTTCGCCACCGGCGCCGCCGAAAAGCGCGGCGCGGCGCGCATCGCCGACCCGAAGGACCCGCGGCTGGCGCAGTTCCGCCGCGCGCTGAACCGCATCCTCAAGAACCTCGCGCTGCAGGTGGTGCGCGACGGCGAGGGCGCGCGCAAGGAGGTCGAGGTGACGGTGACGGGCGCGAAGTCGGCCCGCTCGGCCAAGCGCATCGCGCTCTCCATCGCCAACTCGCCGCTGGTCAAGACCGCGGTCGCCGGCGAGGACGCCAACTGGGGCCGCGTCGTCATGGCCGTCGGCAAGGCCGGGGAGCCCGCCGACCGCGACCGGCTGGCGATCTGGTTCGGCGACATCCGCGTGGCGCACGAGGGCGAGCGCGACCCCGGCTATTCGGAGGCGGCGACCTCGGCCTACATGAAGCGCGACGAGATCGCGATCCGCGTCGACCTCGGCCTCGGGCGCGGCAAGGCGACGGTGTGGACCTGCGACCTGACCAAGGAATACGTCGCCATCAACGGCGACTACCGAAGCTGAAGCTGGATGGGCGCGTGACGAAAGGAAAGCGGCCCGCGCGGGATCTCGCAACCGTCCGGCGCTTCGAGGCGGCGGGCTTTCGCGCGTGGCCGGCGACTTCGGTCCATTATGACGGGGCCTGGGCGGTGCGCCTCACCGGCGGCCACCCGGCCAAGCGGCTCAACTCGGTCAACCCGCTCGACCCGTTCGACGACGCCAACCTGACCGAGCGCATCGCCCGCGCCGCGCGCCGCTTCGCCGCCTACGGCAGGCCGCTCACCTTCCGCATGTCGCCGCTCGCCGCGCCCGCGATCTCCGACCATCTCGACGCGCTCGGCTGGTCGCGCTTCGCGGAATCGCTCGTCATGCGCGCCAGGCTCAGCGACGACATGGTGCGCGAGGCCATGCACCAGATCCCGTTGAAGGACATGGGCCGCTTCATCGGCGCGGCCATCGCCATCCGCAGCCTCGACCCGGCGCTGCGGCCGGGCCTGTCCGAGGTCATCAACACGATCCAGCCCGAGGCCGGCCTGTTCGTGCTCGAGGAGGGCGCGACCGCCATCTCGACGGCGATCTGCGTCCACGACGGCGACCTCGCCGGCCTGTTCGAGGTGGCGACCGAGGAGAGCCGCCGCGGCCAGGGCTACGGCCGGCGCACGCTGCTGTCGGCGCTGAAATGGGCGCACGGGCACGGCGCGCGCGAGGCGTGGCTGCAGGTCGAGGCCGACAACGAAAGCGCCGTCGGCCTCTACCGCTCGATGGGCTTCGCCGAGGTCTACCGCTATCACTACCGCCAGCCGCCGGAGGCCGGGAACGCATGAGCGACGCGCAGGAACCGCACACGCCCCCGTCGGCGCCGAAGAGGCTGCTTCTGGTCGCGGCCTGCGCCCTGGTCGATGCCGACGGGCGGGTGCTGATCGCGCAGCGGCCGGAGGGCAAGCAGCTCGCCGGGCTGTGGGAGTTCCCCGGCGGCAAGGTCGAGCCGGGCGAGACCCCGGAGGAGACCGTGGTGCGCGAGCTCGCCGAGGAGCTCGGCATCGAGACCAAGGCCGCCTGCCTCGCGCCGCTGACCTTCGCCAGCCATGCCTACGAGACCTTCAACCTGCTGATGCCGCTCTATGTGTGCCGCCGCTTCTGGGGCTTCCCGCAGCCGCGCGAGCACCAGGCGCTGAAATGGGTGCGCCCGAACAAGCTGCGCGACTACCCCATGCCGCCCGCCGACGCGCCGCTGATCCCG
>JACZJD010000813.1 GCA_014860725.1 Aquamicrobium sp. | reverse complement strand
TGGTGGCGGGCGACCTCGCCGTGGTCGAGGACGCGTTCGTCACCGCCTCGGGGCGCAAGGTCGCGCTCGCCATCCACGTCGAGCACGGCAAGGAGGCGCGCGCGGCCTACGCCATGGACGCGCTCAAACGCTCGATGCGCTGGGACGAGGAGGTGTTCGGCCTCGAATACGACCTCGACGTGTTCAACATCGTCGCCGTCTCCGACTTCAACATGGGGGCGATGGAGAACAAGGGCCTCAACATCTTCAACGACAAGTACGTGCTGGCCGACGAGGCGACGGCGACCGACGCCGACTTCGCCAATATCGAGGCGATCATCGCCCACGAATATTTCCACAATTGGACAGGCAACAGAATCACTTGCCGCGACTGGTTCCAGCTCTGCCTCAAGGAAGGGCTGACCGTCTTCCGCGACCACGAGTTCTCCGCCGACCAGCGTTCGCGGGCCGTCAAGCGCATCGCCGAGGTGCGCACGTTGCGCGCGCACCAGTTCCCCGAGGACCAGGGGCCGCTCGCGCATCCGGTGCGGCCGCGCCGCTACCGCGAGATCAACAACTTCTACACCGCCACCGTCTACGAGAAGGGCTCGGAGGTGGTGCGCATGATCCGCACCATTCTCGGTGCGGAGGACTTCCGCAAGGGCCTGAGGCTCTACCTCACGCGCCACGACGGCGAGGCTGCGACCATCGAGGATTTCGTCCGGGCGTTCGAGGAGGTGTCCGGCCGCGACCTCAGCCAGTTCGCGCTCTGGTATCATCAGGCCGGCACGCCGAACCTCGCCATTTCGGCCGCGCACGACGCGGCGGCGAAGGAATTCACGCTCGAGATCGAGCAGTCGGTGCCGCCGACGCCGTCGGAAAGCCGCAAGCGGCTGATGCACATTCCGCTGGCCTTCGGCCTCGTCGGCGCGGACGGAAGCGACATCGAGCCGGCGGCGGTGGACGGCGCGACCGTCGAGAACGGCGTCATCCACGTCCGCAAGCGCAAGCACACGGTGCGGTTCACGGGCATCGCGGAACGCCCCGCGCTGTCGCTCAACCGCGGCTTCTCCGCGCCGATCACCCTTTCCGTCGAGCAAAAGCCCGAGGACCTGCTGTTCCTGGCGCGCAAGGACGGCGATCTCGTGGCGCGCTGGCAGGCGTTGAACACGCTCTTCACCGAGGCGCTGATCGCCGGCTTCCGCGCGGTGCGGCAGCAGCAGAAGCCGCAATTCGCCGACGGGCTGGTGCGGGCGGCGGGCGAGATCGCGGCGGACGAAGCGCTCGAACCCGCCTATCGCGCGCTCGCGCTGACGCTGCCGGCCGAAGCCGACATCGCCCGCGAGATCGGCTCCGACATCGACCCCGACGCCATCTTCGCCGCGCGTGAGGCGCTGACCGGCGCGATCGCCGCCCGCAACGGCGACCTCTTCGCCGGCCTCTACCGCGACCTCGCGGATGCCGGACCGTTCAGCCCCGATGCGGCGAGCGCCGGGCGGCGGGCGCTGCGCAACGTGCTTCTCGCCTGTCTCGGCGCCGGTAGTGCCGGGGCGGCGCTCGCTGCCCGCCAGTTCCGCGACGCGGGCAACATGACCGACAAGGTCGCAGCGCTGACGGTGCTCGCGCACCGCTTCCCCGGCGAGCCGGAGACGGTGGCAGCCCTTGCCGCCTTCGAGAAGGCGTACGGCGACGATCCGCTGGTGCTCGACAAGTGGTATCAGACGCAGGCGACCGTGCCGGGCGAAAGCGCCGTCGAGCTGGTCGAGGCCCTGACGAAGCATCGCGGCTTCTCGCTCGCCAACCCCAACCGGGTGCGGGCGCTGATCGGCACCTTCTCGACCATGAACCAGACCGGCTTTCACCGCCCCGACGGCGCAGGCTACCGCTTCTTCGCGGAAACGGTGCTGGAGATCGAGAAGCGCAACCCGCAGCTTGCAGCCCGGCTGGCGACGGCGCTACGCTCGTGGCGGTCGTTGGAGCCGACCCGTCAGGCCGCCGCGCGCGAGGCGCTCCTCATGCTCGCCGCCCCGGCCGACCTGTCGAGCGACCTGCGCGACATCGTGGAGCGGACGTTGGCTTGAAGAAGGGAGTAGGGAATTAGGGGAGTAAAGGAGTAGATCGCTTCCCTTACTCCCTTACTCCCTTACTCCCTTACTCCCCTACCCCCGCAACGATTTCGTAACTTTTCCATCCGCCCCACTGGACAGGCCGAATCACGTCTGATTCCTTATGGATGATTCGGGCGTGCGGCGTTGCCGGATCACCAGAGGGACAATCGGAGAGCCGTTCATGGCGAAGGCGGACGCGTGGGGCGCGACCGGAGGGAGTTTTCATGCCCGCCGCACGGCGGTGAAGCGCGCAAGCGCGGGCCTCATGGGCAATGCCAGGCTGATCGCCGAACCCGCCTACCGGCGGCTGCTGGCCGCCGAGCCGTTCCTGCGGCGGCTGATCCCGGTTCTCATCGTCGTCTTTCTGGTGGTGGTCGCGGCGACGCGCTTCCTCGCGCTGATGAACGACCGCGACGACGTCGAGCGCGCGGCCAGGGGCGTGCTGTCGCTGGCGGCGGGCCAGCTCGCCCATGCCGCGGCGCTGGCCGGGGACGCCGACGCGGAGGCATGGAGCGCCGTGATCGACGAGGCCCTCGCCTCGGGCGCGCTGGGGCGCGACCATGTCCTGCTCGTCACGGACGGCGACCTCGTGGTGCGGGCCGCGACCGCGTCGTCGGCGAACTGGATCGGCCAGCCGCTCGAAAGCTTCCTTTCCGGCGGCCAGCCGCTGATCCTGTTCGGCGCGCGCGCCGGCGTCATGGATGTCAAGGTCGGCGACGAGCCGTGGTACGCGGCGGTCAGCCTCTTCGACGCACGGCAGGGCGCGGCGGTGGCGATGATCGCGAAGGACGACGTTTTTGCCGAGTGGCGTGACACCGCGACCTTCAACGTCACGCTCTATGTCGCGACGGCGGCGGTGCTGCTCATCATCCTCTACGCCTATTTCAGCCAGGCCGCGCGGGCGCAGGCCGCGGACCGGCTCTACATGGAAGCGCACGAGCGGGTGGACATGGCGCTGGTGCGCGGGCGCTGCGGCCTATGGGACTGGGACATGGTGCGCGGCCGCATGTACTGGTCGCGCTCGATGTACGAGATGCTGGGCTACGAGCCGTCGGAGGCGATGCTGTCCTTCGGGGCCGTCGCCGAGATCATCCACGAGGAGGACGGCGACCTCTTCGAGATGGCCAACCGCATCATGGCGCGCGAGGTCGACCAGATCGACCATGTGTTCCGCATGCGACGGGCCGACGGCCAGTGGGTGTGGATCAGGGCCAAGGCGCAGGTGAGCGACCCCGACGCCACCGACCTCCACCTGATCGGCATCGCCGTCGACGTCACCGAGCAGCGCACGCTGGCGCAGCGCTCCGAGACCGCCGACATGCGGCTGCGCACCGCCATCGAAAGCATCTCGGAATCCTTCGTGCTGTGGGATGCGGCACAGAACCTCGTGATGTGCAACTCCAAGTACCAGCAGGACACCGGCCTGACCGACGAGGACGTGGTTCCCGGCACGCCGCGCAGCGTCATCGAGAAGCGCATGACGCCGCTCGCCAGCGAGCGGCGGCTCGCCAATCCCAACGGCCCCTCGGGCGGCGCGACGTGGGAGCGCCAGCTTGCCGATGGCCGCTGGCTCCAGGTCAACGAGCTGACGACCCGCGACGGCGGCATGGTGTCGGTGGGCGCCGACATCACCCAGCTGAAGCAGCACCAGGAAAAGCTGGTGGACAGCGAGCGGCGGCTGATGGCGACGATCCACGACCTGTCGCTTGCCCGCAAGGCCGAGGGCGAGCGCACGGCCGAGCTGGTGGAGCTCAACCGCAAGTACATGCGCGAGACCGAGCGCGCGGAGGCGGCGAACCGCGCCAAGTCCGAGTTCCTCGCCAATATGAGCCATGAGCTGCGCACGCCGCTCAACGCCATCATCGGCTTCTCGGAGATGATGCAGCAGGCCTATTTCGGCCCGCTCGGCTCGGAGAAGTACGACGAATACATCAAGGACATCCACTCCGCGGGCTCGTATCTGCTGGGCGTCATCAACGACATTCTCGACATGTCGAAGATCGAGGCCGGCCAGTTCTCCATCGAGCGCGAGGGCATCGACCTCAACCCGCTCATCAGCGAGACGGTGCGCGTGGTGGCGCTGCAGGCGGCGGAGAAGTCGATCACGCTCGATACACAGATCGCCGACGACATGGTGCTCTACGCCGACCGGCGCGCGATCAAGCAGATCGCCATCAACCTCCTGTCCAACGCCGTCAAGTTCACCGGCCATGGCGGGCGCATCACGCTCCGGGCGCGCAAGGTGGCGGGCGCGATCATGCTGACCATCGAGGACACCGGTTGCGGCATCCCGAAGGATGCGCTCCGGAAGCTCGGCCGCCCCTTCGAGCAGGTGCAGAACCAGTTCTCCAAGAACCACACCGGCTCGGGGCTGGGGCTGGCGATCTCGCGAAGCCTCGCCGAGCTGCATGGCGGCGCGCTCAAGATCCGCTCCACCGAGGGCGTCGGCACCATCGTGTCGGTGCGCATCCCGGCCCGCACGCCGATGAAGAAGGCGGCCTGAGCGGCGTTGTCCTCAGCGGGCGCTGAGCAGCGCCCGGAAATGCCCCTCGACGCGGCCGGCCGTGTCGCAGATATGCGCCTCCAGCACCGAAAGATCAGGCAGGTCGGTGCTGCGCAGCAGCAGGTCGGCCAGGCCCGGCGGTACGTCGTCGGGATCGAGCGGGCCGGTCAGGCACAGGCGCACGATCTGCGTCAGCGACAAATAGAGCCCGTAGGCGGCGACGAGATCGTCGCGCGCCTGCGCCGTCGAGAAGCCGGGCGCGAGGCGCGCGAGCGCATCGCCGGTCGAGGTCGGCGGCCATACGTCCTCGACGATGTTTCCGGTCAGCCGCGCGCATTGCGCGATGAATTCGAGGTCGATCTGGCCGCCGGCGATGAGCTTCAGGTCCCAGATGTCGCGCGGGGGTTTTTCCGCCGCGATGGTGGCGCGCATCTCGACCGCGTCGGCGAAGACCTTGGCCGCGTCGCGCGGCCGGGCGATGATGTCCGCCACGTCGGCCTCGACCGCCTCGCAGAGCGCCTTGTCGCCGGCGACGGCGCGGGCGCGCGTCAGCGCCATGTGCTCCCACGTCCACGCCTCCTCGCGCTGGTACTTGCGGAAGGATGCGACGTGCGTGGCGACCGGCCCCTTGTTGCCCGAGGGACGCAGCCTCAGATCGAGCTCGTAGAGCACGCCCTCGGCCGTGGGCGCGGAGACGGCGGCGATGAGCCGCTGGGTCAGCCGTGCATAGTAGTGCGACGGGGCGAGCGGCTTGTCGCCGTCGGATTCCTCGGCCCCCTCCTCGTGGTCGTAGAGCAGGATCAGGTCGACGTCGGAGCCGGCCGTGAGCTCGCGGCTGCCGAGCTTGCCCATGCCGAGGATGGCCACCTGCCCGCCCGCGACCCGGCCGTGGCGGAGCGCGAACTCCGCCTTCACCGCGTCGAGCGCCGCGCCTATCGTCAGGTCCGCGAGATCGGAGAAGGCCTTGCCGGCGCGCACGGCGTCGATCGCGCCGGTCAGGAGCCGCACGCCGATCAGAAACTTCTGCTCGGCGGCGAAGATGCGCAGCCGGTCGAGCTTCTCCTCGTGCAACTCCGCGCCCTGGAGGAAGGCGTCGAGGCGCTCGGAGAGATAGGCCTTGTTCGGCAGCTCCGACATCAGGCCCGGATCGAGGAGGCCGTCGAAGACATGCGGCCGGCGGGTGATGATGGCGGCAAGGCGGGGGGCCGCCCCCATGATGGTGGCGATGAGGTCGAGCAGCGCCGGGTTCGACTGGAGCAGCGAGAAGAGCTGGATGCCGGCCGGCAGGCCCGACAGGAACTCGTCGAAGCGCATCAGCGCCTCGTCGGCGCGCTTGGTGCGGCCGAAGGTTTCGAGGAGTGCGGGCGTCAGCTCCGTCAGCCGTTCTCGCGCCTCGGCCGATTGCGTCGCGCGATAGCGGCCGAAATGCCAGGTGCGGATGACGCGGCAGATGTCGCTCGGGCGCTGGAAGCCCAGCTCCGACAGCGTTTCGAGCGTGGACGGGTCGTCCACGTCGCCGGTGAAGACGAGGTTACCGACGCCGCGCGAAAGCTGCGGCGCGGCCTCGAACAGCGCCGCATAGTGGCTCTCGACCAGATGCAGCGAGGCGCGGAAGACGGAGGAGAAGGCGGCAGCATCGGCGAAGCCGAGCATGCGGGCGATGCGCTCCAGCCCCTCATCGTCCTCCGGCAGGGTATGGGTCTGCTCGTCGGCGACCATCTGGATGGCATGCTCGACGTCGCGCAGGAACCAGTATTGGCGGCCAAGCGCCTCGCACGCCTCCGGCGTGATCCAGCCGCCCCTGGCCAGCGCCTGCAGCATCTCGACCGTCTCGCGCCCGCGCAGGACGGGGAAGCGGCCGCCGGCGATGAGCTGCTGCGTCTGGACGAAGAACTCGATCTCGCGGATGCCGCCGCGCCCGAGCTTGACGTTGTGGCCCTTCACGGCGACCTCGCCGTGGCCCTTGTGGGCGTGGATCTGGCGCTTGATGGAGTGGACATCGGCGATGGCCGCGAAGTCCATGTATTTGCGCCAGACATAGGGCGTGAGCTCGGCGAGGAACGCGGCCCCGGCGGTGAGGTCGCCGGCGACGGGCCGCGCCTTGATCATCGCGGCGCGCTCCCAGTTCTGGCCGCGGCTCTCGTAGTAGACGAGCGCCGCGCCAACGGGGATGGCGAGCGGCGTCGAGCCGGGGTCGGGCCGCAGGCGGAGGTCGGTGCGGAAGACGTAGCCGTTCTCGGTCCGGTCCTGCAGGAGGCGGACGAGCCGCTTGGTCAGCCGCGCGAAGAGGTCGGTCGCCTCGTAGGGCTCGGCGATGGCCGGCGCGTGCGGGTCGAAGAAGACGATGAGGTCGATGTCGGACGAGAAGTTCAGCTCGTGCGCGCCGAGCTTGCCCATGCCGAGCACGATCCAGCCGGACCCCTCGCCGGGGCGGGACGGATCGGGCAGGGCGAGCTTCCCGGTGCGGTGGGCATCGCGCAGCAGGAAGTTCACGCCCGCCGAGACGCAGGCATCGGCGAGCCGGCTCAGCCGGCGCACCGTCTTCGCCGCGTCCGCCTCGCCGGCGAGATCGGCGAGCGCGATCAGGAAATGCGCGTCGCCCTTCAGCTCGCGCAGCGCCTGCATCAGTTCCGCCTCGGACAGCTCCTCGACGTCGCCGAGACGGGCGATCTCGCCGATCAGCGCCTCGATGCGCGCATCGGCGGGCCGGTCGAACAGGGCGTCGAG
>JACZJD010000812.1 GCA_014860725.1 Aquamicrobium sp. | reverse complement strand
GATCATGGCCGCCGCCGCGCTCGCCTTCGTCTCCTGCGTCGGCAATTTCGGCATTCCGGCCTTCCTCGGCATTCCCGCCAACTATCTCGTGTTGCCGACGCTGATCTACCAGCGGCTGGCGGGCGGCGGGCCGGCCGTGCTCGGCGAGGCCGCGTTCCTGTCGGTGCTGATCGGAATGATCGCCATGGCCGGCATCGTCGCGCAGGAGCGCATGAGCCGGCGGCGCGACTACCGCATCGGCGCGTCGTCGCTGGCGAGCGAGCCCTATGCGCTCGGCCGCTCGCGCCTGCCCGTCGAGGCGGCGATGTGGGCGCTGATCGCGTTGATCCTGGTGCTGCCGATGGTCGGCCTCATGCTGTCGTCGCTGGTGCCGGGCTACGGCATCCCGCTCTCGGCGGCGACGGCGACGCTCGCCAACTACCGCTTCGTGCTGTTCGAGCACGCCGCCTCGCAGCGCGCCTTCGCCAACAGCCTCGGCCTGTCGCTGTCGGCCGCCGTCTTCGCGGTGCTGGCCGCGCTGCCCATCGCCTATCTGGTGGCGTGGGGCAGGCAGCGCTGGGTGCGCTTCGTCAACCTGTCGATCGAGCTTCCCTATGCGCTGCCGGGCGTGGTGCTGGCCATCGCGGCGCTGCTCATCTTCCTCAAGCCGCTGCCGCTGACGGGCATCCACCTCTACAACACGGTCTGGATCATCCTCTACGCCTATCTGGCGCGCTTCCTCGTGCTGGCCGTGCGGCCGACCGTCAGCGGCTTCCACCAGATCGACCGGGCGCTGGAGGAGGCGGCGCAGGTGGCGGGCGCGGGCCTGTTCGCGCGCCTGCGCGGCATCGTCTTCCCGCTGGTCGCGCCGGCGGCGATGGCCGGCGGCCTTTTGATCTTCATGACCGCCTTCGGCGAGCTGACCGTGTCGGCGCTCTTGTGGTCGTCGGGCGCGGAGACTATCGGCGTGGTGATGTTCTCCTTCGAGCAGGCGGGCGATTCGAAATATGCCGCGGCGATCTCGGCCGTCACCGTCGCCGTGACTTTCGCGCTGATGCTGGCGGCCAACCTGTTCGCGCGACACCTTCCGGGCGGAGTGCTGCCATGGCGCGACTGAACCTTTCCGGCGTCACCAAGACCTTCTCGGGCTTCGACGCGGTCAGGGACGTCACGGTCGAGGTGGCGGACGGCGAGTTCCTCGCCGTGCTCGGCCCGTCGGGCTGCGGCAAGACCACGCTTCTGCGCCTCGTCGCCGGCTTCGAGCGGCCGACGGCGGGCGAGATCGCCATCGGCGGCCGCACCGTCGCGGGCGGCGACGTCAACGTGCCGCCGGAGGAGCGGCGCGTCGGCATCGTGTTCCAGAACTACGCGCTGTGGCCGCACATGACGGTGGCGCAGAATGTCGGCTACGCGCTCAAGGTGGCGAAGGTGCCCCGCGAGGAGGCGCAAAGGCGGGTGGCCGAGGCGTTGACGCTTGTCAACCTTCAGGGCTTCGGCGAGCGCTATCCGGCGAGCCTGTCGGGCGGGCAGCGGCAGCGTGTGGCGCTGGCGCGCTGCCTCGTCGCCGCGCCCTCGCTGGTGCTGTTCGACGAGCCGCTCGCCAATCTCGACGTCCACCTGCGCGCCGCCATGGAGGAGGAGTTCGCCGCCTTCCACCGCCGCACCGGCACCACCATGGTCTACATCACCCACGACCAGGCCGAGGCGATGGCGCTCGCCGACCGCATCGCCGTGATGGATCACGGCCGGCTGGTGCAGGTCGCGGACCCGCGCACGCTCTACCGCGAGCCGGCGACCGCGATGGTCGCCTCCTTCATCGCGCAGGGCATGGTGCTGCCGGCGAGGGTGCTGGGCGGGGAGGAGGCAGGGCACTGCCGCGTCGAGGTGCTGGGGCAGGAGGCGGTGGTGCGCTGCCGGCCGGGCGAGCGCCCGCGCGCGAATGCCGTGATCTGCTGCCGGGCCTCCGACGTGCTGCCGGCAGGTGTCGGCGAACCGGGCGTCGAGGCGACGGTGCGGCGCGCGGTCTACAAGGGCGGCACGATGCGCGTCGAGGCCGTGCCGGCCGCCGACCCGTCGCTGACGCTGAGCTTCGATGCGCAGGATGCCGGCGGCTTCGGGCAGGGCGAGCCGCTGCGGCTGCGCATCCGCTCGGGCTGGCTGATCCCGGAAGCCACCTGAGCCGGCGGCGGCTTTACTCCGGGGAGCACCGGGCCCCCAAGAGCATCCGGAAAGGAAAATCGCCGCGCATCGTGCGATACGCGGCGATTGTCGTTCATGTCATGCCGCATGGAAGCGGCGGGTGATGCGGTCAGCGGCGGGCGAACAGCGCCCACACGGCCGGCACGGCCGAGGCGGCGAGCGCAGCCTTGACGAGGTCGGGCACGATGAACGGCACCACGCCGAACTGCCACGCCTTCTCGACGCCGATCAGGGTGGCGAGCCAGGCGAAGCCGAAGGCGAGGATGAGCGCGACGCCGACGACCATGACCGAGAAGAGCTTGACCGGGTTGCGG
>JACZJD010000811.1 GCA_014860725.1 Aquamicrobium sp. | reverse complement strand
GAGCGGGTCAAGATTCCCGAGCAGGCCAACAAGTATCCCGGCCAGCTCTCCGGCGGCCAGCAGCAGCGCGTGGCCATCGCCCGCTCGCTGTGCATGAACCCGAAGATCATGCTGTTCGACGAGCCGACCTCGGCGCTCGACCCGGAGATGATCAAGGAGGTGCTGGAGACGATGGTGGGCCTTGCCGAGGAAGGCATGACCATGATCTGCGTCACCCACGAGATGGGCTTCGCGCGGCAGGTCGCCAACCGCGTCATCTTCATGGATCAGGGCCAGATCGTCGAGCAGAACACGCCGGCCCAGTTCTTCGACAACCCGCAGCACGAGCGGACTAAGCTGTTCCTGAGCCAGATCCTGCACTGATCCCCGGAGCGGGGTGGGTCGATCACCCGCGCCGTCATCCCGGCCGACCGAGCTTGCGAGGGAGAGCCGGGACCCGTTGAGCGGCGCGGCCGGATTCAAGGCTTGCGATACGATCATGAAGCGCGCCAGCGCGAGGACCGGGCCGTGCCCGACGATGTTCCGGCCAATGGGTCCCGGCTCTGCGGGCGCTTCGCGCCCTTGGCCGGGATGACGGGTGGCCGCGAGATGGCGGGGTCAATGGGCTCCGGCCGGGAGATCAGCCTTCCTTCTTCGGCGGCACCGGGCGCAGGTGCAGCTCGCGGAGCTGCGCCGGGGTCGCCTCCGAGGGCGCGCCCATCAGAAGGTCGAAGGCCTGCTGGTTCATCGGGAACATGCTGACCTCGCGCAGGTTCTTGGCCCCCACCAGCAGCATCACCACGCGGTCGATGCCGGCGGCCATGCCGCCATGCGGCGGCGCGCCGTACTGGAACGCGCGGTAGAGGCCGCCGAAGCGCTCCTCGACCGTGGCGCGGTCGAAGCCCGCGATCTCGAACGCCTTGACCATGGTCTCCGGCAGATGGTTGCGGATGCCGCCCGACGCGATCTCGAAGCCGTTGCAGACCATGTCGTACTGGAACGCCTTGATCGACAGCGGCTCCTGCGAGGCGAGCGCGTCGATGCCGCCCTGCGGCATGGAGAACGGGTTGTGGCCGAAGTCGACCTTCTTCTCGTCCTCGTTCCACTCGTAGAACGGGAAATCGACGATCCAGCACAGCTCGAACCTGTCACGATCCACGAGGTTCAGCTCTTCGCCTGCGCGGGTGCGCGCGGCACCCGCGAAGGAATAGAACTTCTTTGGGTCGCCGGCGACGAAGAAGCAGGCGTCGCCGTCCTCGAGGCCGAGCTGGGTGCGGATCGCCTCGGTGCGCTCCTCGCCGATGTTCTTGGCGATGGGGCCGGCGCCTTCGAGCCTGTCGCCTTCCTTGCGCCAGAAGATGTAGCCGAGGCCGGGCTGTCCCTCGCCCTGCGCCCAGGAATTCATGCGGTCGCAGAAGGCGCGGCTGCCGCCGGTCTTCGCCGGAACCGCCCAGACTTCCGCCTTGGGATCGTTGGCGAGGATGTTGGCGAAGACCTTGAAGCCCGAGCCGCGAAAATGCTCCGACACCGCCTCCATGACGATCGGGTTGCGCAGGTCCGGCTTGTCGGAGCCGTACTTGCGGATCGCCTCGTCATAGGGGATGCGCGGGAACTCTTGCGTCACCGGCTTGCCGTCGGCGAAGGTCTCGAACACGCCGCGCAGCACCGGCTCCATGGTGGAAAGGATGTCCTCCTGCTCGACGAAGCTCATTTCGAGGTCGAGCTGGTAGAACTCGCCCGGCAGGCGGTCGGCGCGCGGGTCCTCGTCGCGGAAGCAGGGCGCGATCTGGAAGTAGCGGTCGAAGCCCGACACCATGATGAGCTGCTTGTAGATCTGCGGCGCCTGCGGCAGCGCGTAGAACTTGCCGGGATGGATGCGCGACGGCACAAGGAAGTCGCGCGCGCCCTCGGGGCTGGAGGCGGTCAGGATCGGCGTCGAATATTCGGTGAAGCCGGCCTCGACCATGCGGCGGCGCATCTCGGCGATGATCTTGGTGCGCGCGACGATGTTCCTGTGCAGCGTGTCGCGCCTGAGGTCGAGGAAGCGGTATTTGAGGCGGATGTCCTCGGGATAGTCCGGCTCGCCGAACACCGGCAGCGGCAGCTCCTTCGCCGCCGACAGCACTTCCATCTCGCGGGCGAAGATCTCGACCTCGCCGGTCGGCAGGTTCGGGTTGACGGTCTCCGACGTGCGCGCCTTGACCTCGCCGTCGACGCGGATCACCCATTCGCCGCGCACGGTCTCGGCCGTCGTGAAGCAGGGCGAATCCGGATCGGCCACGATCTGCGTGATGCCGTAATGGTCGCGCAGGTCGATGAACAGCAGGCCGCCATGATCGCGCACGCGATGGACCCAGCCGGAAAGGCGGACGGTGCTGCCGACATCGGCCTTCCTCAGTGCGGCGCAGGTATGGCTCCGGTAACGATGCATGGGATGGTCTTCCGCTTGTCTGAAAAATCGCACGGGCATGGCGTCCGCGAAGCGGCGGCCCCCGAATATCGGCCGGAAAAGCGCATGGGCGTTGAGATTTGTCAAGGCGAGCGGCGACGCGGAGGATCATGAAACGAACGACGGTGAGTGCAGCGCCGTTCCCGTCCGCCCCAATGCCTGCACGAGGGAATGACATCCATGCTCCGCGCCATTTCGATCGCAACCGCGCTGGCACTTCTTTCCGCTCCCGTGCTGGCAGCCGACCACGCCATAGAGATCAAGGGAACGAGCTTCGAGCCCAACCGGGTCGAGGTCGCCGTCGGCGACACCGTCACCTTCACCAATACCAACCGCGCCCAGCACACGGCGACGGCCGACGACGGCTCGTTCGACACCGGCAGGCTGAAGATGGGCGAGACGGCGACGGTGACGATGGAATCGGCCGGCACGGTCGCCTTCAAGTGCATGGTGCATCCGGGCATGCGCGGCACGATCGAGGTGAAATAGCCCCTCGCCCCGGAGGAAGCGCCGGAACGGGACGGACGGCCCTCCAAGCGGGCCGGCCCGCGGGGCGGGCTGGCCCAGCAGACGCGCATGCCTGCGGATGGCACAAGCGGCCGTCCCCGCCTATAGATAGGCGAAGCACCCTCTCCTTCCGGCGGCGGCATGCACGGCCTGAGACCTCTCATCCCGATCCTGGTGGCTGCCGGAATCCTCCTCGGCGGCAACGGCCTGCAAGGCACGTTCATCGCGCTGCGAGGCGCGCAGGAAGGCTTCTCGCCGGCCATCATCGGCTTCATGGGCACCGCCTACTATGCCGGCTTCCTGATCGGCTGCCTCGTCATCGTGCGCATCATGCGCGCGGTCGGGCACATCCGCGCCTTTTCCGCGCTGGCGGCGATCGCCGCCTCGGCCACGCTCGTCATGGCCATCGCCATCGACGCGACGGTGTGGACGGCGAGCCGCTTCTTTTCCGGCTTCTGCTTCGCCGGCCTGTTCACGGTCATCGAAAGCTGGCTCAACTCCGGCGTGTCGAACGAGAACCGCGCGCGGGTGCTGTCGCTCTACCGCATCGTCGACATCGGCGCGGTCACCGGCTCGCAGTTCGTCATCCCCGTGGTCGGGGTCGAGGGCTTCGCCATCTTCGCCGTGATGGCGATCATGATCACGCTGTCGCTGGTGCCGGTGTCGCTCGGCGACCGCTCCAACCCGGCCGCGCCCGACGACGTCAAGCTCGACCTGAGGCGCGCCTGGGCGATCTCGCCCATCGCGGCCCTGGGCTGCATCGCCATCGGCGTCACCAACAGCGCCTTCCGCACGCTCTCGCCCGTCTATGCCCAGGACATCGGCATGTCGACGGCCGACGTCGCCACCTTCGTCAGCGTCTCGATCATCGGCGGCGCGCTGATCCAGTATCCGCTCGGCCACGCCTCCGACCGGTACGACCGGCGCAGCGTGCTTCTGGTCACGACGACGCTGGCGCTGGCGGCGGCGCTCACGCTCGGTTTCACCGCCGGCAGCGGCCGGTTCGTCAACTTCGTCCTCGTCTTCGTCTTCGGCGCCTTCGCCATGCCGCTGTTCTCGCTGTCGGCGGCGCATGCCAACGACCGGGCGGCCAAGAACGAATACGTCATGCTGAACGCGGCGCTGATGCTGTTCTACTCCTTCGGCGCCATCGGCGGCCCCTTCGCGGCGGCGGCCGCCATGCAGCAGTTCGGGCCGCATGCGCTGTTCCAGTTCTCGGCCGCCGTCTACGTCGTCTTCATCGGCTTGATCCTGTGGCGCATGCGCGTGCGTGCGCCTGCCGCCGAGCACGAGCGCGGGCGCTTCACCGCGCTCCTGCGCACCTCGACGGTGTTCGCCCGGCTGGCCGACTGGCGCAACAACGACAGAAAGGGATGATGCCCCGGCCACGCAAAAGGCTTGACGCAGCGGCCCGCGGCTGGAATTGAGCGTTATCTGCCAGATTGCGAAACATTGATGCCGCTGATTACCCGCCAGGAAGCCCTCGAAGACGCCATCGACCGACTCGGCCGTTCCGAGTTCGTCACCATCGACACGGAATTCATCCGCGAGACGACTTTCTGGCCGGAGCTGTGCCTGATCCAGCTCGCCTCGCCGGAGGCGACCGCGCTGATCGACCCGCTCGCGCCGGGCATCGACCTCGGCCCGTTCTTCCAGCTGATGGGCGACGAGCGCACGACCAAGGTCTTCCACGCCGCGCGGCAGGACATCGAGATCATCTTCCACCGCGGCGGGCTGATCCCGCATCCGGTGTTCGACACGCAGGTCGCGGCCATGGTGTGCGGCTTCGGCGACAGCGTCTCCTACGACCAGCTCGTCCAGAAGGTGACGGGCGAGCGCATCGACAAGTCGTCGCGCTTCACCGACTGGCGCCACCGGCCGCTGTCCGAGAAGCAGCTCGACTACGCGCTCGCCGACGTCACCCACCTCGTCGACGTCTACCGCCATCTCAGGGAGCAGCTCGAGCGCGAGAACCGCGCCCACTGGCTCAACGAGGAGATGGAGGTGCTGACGGCGCGGGAAACCTACGACCCGCACCCGGACGATGCGTGGAGGCGGCTCAAGATGCGGGTGAAGAAGCCGCAGGAGCTGGCGATCGTGCAGACCGTCGCGGCCTGGCGCGAGCGCGAGGCGCGCGAGCGCAACGTGCCGCGCGGCCGCGTCCTCAAGGACGACGCCATCTTCGAGGTCGCCCAGCAGGGCCCGCGCGACGCGGTCGAGCTGGCGCGGCTGCGCACCACGCCGAAGGGCTGGGAGCGCTCCGCCACGGCGGCGGCGCTGCTCAAGGTGGTGAACACCGCTCTCGACATGCCCAAGGAAAGCCTGCCGAAGCTGCCCAAGCACGTGCAGCAGCCGGAAGGCACCAGCGCGGCGGCCGAGCTGCTCAAGGTCCTGCTCAAGCTGGTCGCCGAGGAGGAAGGCGTGGCGCCGAAGGTGCTGGCCTCGTCCGACGACATCGAGAAGATCGCCGCCAAGGGCGAGGACGCCGACGTGCCGGCCATGCACGGCTGGCGGCGCGAGGTGTTCGGCGAGCGCGCGCTGGCGCTGGTGCGCGGCGAGGTGGCGCTCAAGTTCGACAAGCGCAGGATCGCGGTGTTCGATACCGAGTGAAGCCGGTCACGCCGCCGGATTGCGGGCAGCCCGCGCGGCGAGCCAGATCACCAGCGGCGGCAGCGCCAGTTCGATGGCGGTCATAGCGACGAAGAAGGGATGCGGCAGCCCGACAAGGGCTATCGACACCAGCCGCGCCAGTCCCCCGAGAAAAAACACCGCCATCAGCAACCGGATCTCGCGAAGCCGGGACCGCCAGTCCCTGATGCACCACAGCACCGCCGCGCCGTAGGCGAGGAAGAAGACCGCGTAGAAGCGATCCTCGCTGTCCATGGTCGCGTTGACGGGGACGGAGCCCGGAATCACGGCCGGCCCGAGGGCGATGTGGGCGAGGGAAATTCCGATCACGCCGACGCCGAAAACGAACAGCACGCTGCGGAGCACGGTTTCCATGGCCGTTCCCCTGTCAATTCGATCGACGGCAACTCTAGCGCACCGCGGCCGGCATGGGACCGGCGCACCGTGTCGCACGGCCGCAGGGATGCCGGCCCCCTGCCCCATCGAATCAGGAAAGCGGCCTATGCCCCTGTTTCGACGCGATTATCGGCACGGCCGAGCAGCGGGGCGACGACGTCGAGGATGATCGCGACGGCGGCCTCATCCCGCGATGCGTCGCCCGATGCCTCGAACTCGGCCAGATGCCGGCGATCTGCTCCGGCGGCAGCCTCTCCAGGATCGCCCTGACCTGCGCCGGCAAGAGCCCCCCGGCGTCCGGTCCGCGATGCGGCCCTGCGATACGACGAGGTCGAAGATCATGCCGTCGCTCCGTGAGCCCGGCTCTTACTCGCCGACCACGATATCCATCGGCCGGTCGAGCACCCGGGCGAGGATCGCCATGCGCGTGTCGGGGCGCTCGCCCATCAGGTCGGCATGGCTCGCCGGCACGACGAGCGAGAGCTTGCGCCCCTCGCCCGTGCGCCATTTCAGCTTCGGCATGATGCCCGGCATCGAGGCCGAGAACAGGTAGACGACCCTGAGCAGCGCGCCGAGCACGCGCGCGCGCTCGAGGTGGCGCGGCCCGGCCAGCGCCTTCATCGCCGGGGAGATGTCGTCCTCGTAGATGCCCTCGTGGCGGAACAGGTTGGCGAGCGCGATGAAGGCGCGGCCCGGATGGTCGATGCCGATGAAGGAGGCGTGTGCGATGATGTTGAGCGACTGCGTGCCGCGATATTCGGGATGGGCGCGCCAGCCGATGTCGGCGAGGAGGCACGCGGCGCGGCGATAGCGCGCATCGTCTTCCGTCTCCTCGATGCCGAAGGTGGCGAAGGCCTCGTCGGTCCAGGCCGCGAGCTCGCGCGCGTGGGTGACGGAGCGGGCGCGCAGGATGGCGAGCTCCTCGGCGGCCGACATCAGGGGATCGCGGCCGCGCTCCTTCTCGGACAGCAGCGAGTAGAGATAGCCCTCGCGCACGCCGAATGCCGAGACGACGATGTTTCGCGGCTGCATCGCCTCGACGATCTCGCGCAGCACCGCCGCGCCGTAGGGCAGGAGCGCCCGGCGCGATTTCGAGATGCGCTTGATCCCCGGGATCGGTGCCAGGTCGCCGGCTGCGACCTGCCGGATGAAGCCGTCCATGTCGGCCAGCGGCAGCTCGTAATGGTGCATGACGGGCAAGGCGTAGCCCGTCGCGATCATGTGCAGGCGGGCGAGGTTTCGCCACGTGCCGCCGACGCAATAGAAGGTGCGGTCGAACCCCTGGCCGAGAACGGTCGCGCGGCGCAGCTCGGCGCGCGCGATCTTGGCGGCCGCCGCCGGCGAATCCTTGGCCATCTCCTGAAGCCGCAGGCCGCCGAGCGGCAGGGTAATGCCTTCGCCGATCTCGGTGCCGGCCACGTCGACCAGCTCGAGGCTGCCGCCGCCGAGGTCGCCGGCGACGCCGTCGGGCGTGTGGAAGGCCGAGATGACGCCCTGCGCCGAGAAACTCGCCTCCTCGCGCCCGGACAGCACCTGGATCGGCACGCCGAGGATCTTCTCGGCCCGGTGCACGAAGTCGAGGCCGTTCTCGGCCTCGCGCGCCGCGGCGGTGGCGATGACATGGAGGGAGACCGCGCCGGCCTGCTCGGCCAGCGCCCGGAAGCGGCGCAACTCCTCGACCGCGCGGCGCACGGCCTCCTCGTCGAGCCTGCCGGTGGACACGATGCCGCGCCCGAGCCCGGCCATCATCTTCTCGTTGAACAGGATGGTCGGCGAGCGCACCACGCCTTCGTAGACGACGAGCCGCACCGAGTTCGACCCGATGTCGATCACGGCAAGCGGCCGGCGATCCTGCAGCCGGCCCTGCGAGGAATGTATCATGCGGCCGGCGTCACACCGGGCTTCTTGCGACGCTTCGGCTGGACGATCCGCTTCGGCGCGCTGGATTTCAGGGCGTCACCCCTTCCGGACAGGCTCGGATTGGTCATGAAGTACTCCTGAGCGTTGAACGGCTCCTCTCCTTCCTCGGGCGCGATGCGCCGGGAAGTGCCGTCCGCCAGTACTTCAAAACTCTGCTGATTGTCCATGATGTTTCCGAGCATGATCTGGCCGAGGACCTGTTCATGCACAGTCGGATTGGTGATCGGCACCAGGGTCTCCACCCGGCGGTCGAGATTGCGCGGCATCAGGTCGGCCGAGCCGATATAGACGATGGCCTCGTCCGACGGCAGGCCGTGGCCGTTGCCGAAGCAGTAGATGCGGCTGTGCTCGAGGAAGCGGCCGACGATCGACTTGACGCGGATGTTCTCCGACAGGCCGGGCACCTGCGGCCGCAGGCAGCAGATGCCGCGCACGACGAGGTCGATCTCGACGCCGGCGCGGCTGGCATCGTAGAGCGCGTCGATGACGATGGGATCGACCAGCGAGTTCATCTTCATCCAGATCTGCGCCGGCTTGCCGTTCCGGGCGAACTCGATCTCGGCGGCGATGTGGTCGAGGATGCGCTGGCGCAGCGTGAAGGGCGAGATGGCGATGCCCATCTTTTCGGCCGGCTCGGCATAGCCGGTGATGAAGTTGAACACCTGCGCCACGTCGTGGGCGATCGACGGATCGGTGGTGAAGAAGCTGAGGTCGGTATAGATGCGCGCGGTGATCGGGTGGTAGTTGCCGGTGCCCAGATGCACGTAGTTGCGCAGCTTGCCGTCCTCGCGCCGCACCACCAGCGACATCTTGGCGTGGGTCTTCAATTCGATGAAGCCGAACACCACCTGGACGCCGGCGCGCTCCAGGTCGCGCGCCCAGCGGATGTTGGCCTCCTCGTCGAAGCGGGCCTTCAGCTCCACCAGCGCGGTGACGGACTTGCCCGCCTCGGAGGCGTCGATGAGCGCGCGCACGATGGGGCTGTCGTTCGAGGTGCGGTAGAGCGTCTGCTTGATCGCCACCACGTCGGGATCGACTGCGGCCTGGCGCAGGAACTGCACCACCACGTCGAAGCTCTCATAAGGATGGTGGACGATGAAGTCCTTCTCGCGGATGGCAGCGAGACAGTCGCCGCCGCGGTCGCGGACGCGCTCGGGGAAGCGGGGGTTGTAGGGCACGAACTTGAGGTCGTCGCGCGGCAGGGCGACGATCTCCGACACCTGGTTGAGCGCCAGCGGCGCCTTCAGGATCGAGATGCGCGAGCCGGTGACGCCCAATTCGCCCGCGACGAAATCGCGCAGCGCGGCCGGCATCTCGTCGTCGAACTCGATGCGGATGACCTGGCCGCGGCGGCGGCGCTTCAGCGCGCTCTCGAACAGCCGCACGAGGTCTTCCGCCTCTTCCTCGACCTCGATATCGGAGTCGCGGATGATGCGGAACGTGCCCGAGCCCTTGACCTCGTAGCCGGGGAACAGCTTGCCGATGAACAGGCCGACCGTGTCGCCGAGCGCGATGAAGCGCACGATTCCCTTGCCGCTGGCGCCCTTGCGGTCGGGCAGGCGGATGAAGCGGCGCAGCGCCGGCGGCAGGCGCAGCAGCGCCGTCATCTCGTTGCCGTCGCGCAGATGGCGAAGCTGGAGCGCGATGGAGAAGCCGAGATTGGGGATGAACGGGAACGGATGCGCCGGGTCGATGGAGAGCGGCGTGAGCACCGGGAACACTGCTTCCATGAAGTGCTCTTCGAGCCAGGTCTTCTCGTCGCGGGTGATCGCCTCGGCGCGCACCACCTCGATGCCTTCCTTGCGCAGCAGCGCGGTCAGGCGCGAATAGGCGGCCTGCTGGTCCTCCTGCAGGCGGTCGACCTCGAGCAGCAGCAGCTCGAGCTGCTGCTCGGGCGTGCGCCCGTCCGGGCTCTTGATCGCGATGCCCTCGCGGATCTGCCCGGCGAGGCCCGCGACGCGGACCATGAAGAACTCGTCGAGATTGGCGGCCGAGATCGACAGGAAGCGCAGCCGCTCCAGAAGCGGGTGGCGCGCATTCTCCGCCTCGTCGAGGACGCGGCGGTTGAACTGGAGCCAGGAGAACTCGCGATTGACGAAGCGGTCGGGGTTTCCCTCCGGTGCGGCGGCGAGCGCCTGTACCTTGCCCGTGAACTCGCTCTGCGCCGGTCTTGTCTCGTTCATCCTGCCACCTGAAGCATCCGCCGCGACTGCATCAGCAGGCGCGCATTTCGTCAAGCTGCCTCCTGACAGGCTTTTATGACAGTTTCATATCATGCCCTTGCAAAGGGTCCGTTTATGCTGCAAACGCTGGCGGCAGCAGCGTGCCAAAAGCATCCGGGAGCATGTCATGGCCGACCATCCGACCATTCCCCACTTCCAGAACGACGCCGGCCATGCCGTCATCGAGATCGGCGTGAAGGAGTTCAAATGCGTCGGGGCCAACCCGCCCTTCGACCATCCGCATGTCTATCTCGACATGGGCGAGGACAACGAGACGGTCTGCCCCTACTGCTCGACGCTCTACCGCTACAACCCCGCGCTCCACGGCAACGAGACCATACCCCAGGGCGTGAGCTACAAGCCGCGCGCCGCCTGAACCGCGACGGGCGGCCGCCGGCATGAACGCACCCTCCCGGCATGTCGCGATTGCCGGGGCCGGCATTGCGGGCCTTGCCGCCGCCCTCTCCTTCGCGCAGCGCGGCTTTTCCGTCTCCGTCTTCGAGCGCGCGGGACGGTTGGAAGAGGTCGGCGCCGGCATCCAGCTCTCGCCCAACGCCACGCGCATCCTCGCGCGCCTCGGGCTTCTCGGCCGCGTCGAGGAAACCGCGGTCCGCCCGCTCGCCATCGAGCTTCGCCGCGCCGATTCGGGCCGCACCATCGCGGCGATCCCGATGGCCGACGCTGCGGAGCGCCGCTGGGGCGGCCCCTATCTCACCGTCCACAGGGCCGACCTCCACACGACGCTCGCCGAGGCCGCGGCGGACCACCCGGCGATCGCGCTGGAGACGGGCGCAACGGTGGGCGGCGTGGAATTCGGCAGCGATGGCGTCGCCCTCTCCGTCGGGAAGGCCGGAGGCGCGCTCAAGGTTCGCTGCGACCTCGCGGTCGGGGCCGACGGCGTGCGGTCGGCGCTGCGCGGCACCGGCAGGCTGGCGCGGGGCGACCGCTTCACGGGCTATGTCGCGTGGCGGGCGACGGCCGGCCCGGAGCAGTGCACGGGCGTCGTTCCCGTCGACAGGGTCAGTGCCTTCCTCCATGCGCGCTTCCATCTCGTCGCCTATCCGCTGCGCCGGGGCGAGATCGTCAACCTCGTCGCCATCGCCAAGATGCCTCCCCCGGAGGAGGCCGGGGCCGGCGCGCCGCGCGGCATGCTGCCGCAATCCCGGAAATGAAATGTCCCGGCCGGCGGAAAATCAGTTTTTCCCGGTTATGCCTCGCGCCACTGCGTGCACCGGCGCTTTGCCCGGGGCATCGGGCGGCGCGGCGAGTATCGATCGCGCAGTCAATCCAACCAGTACGTCGAGCATGCAGTAAAAGGCGCCGGCGGCGAGCGGCGGATTG
>JACZJD010000120.1 GCA_014860725.1 Aquamicrobium sp. | reverse complement strand
CTCGCCGAACCTTTCCTCGCGCCGCTGGGTGTGGGAGCAGTACGACACGCTGATCCAGGGCAACTCGCTGCAGATTCCAGGCGGCGACGCCGGCGTGGTGCGCGTCGAGGGCCATGCGGCCAAGGCGCTCGCCTTCTCCTCGGACGTCAATCCGCGCTATTGCGAGGCCGACCCGTTCGAGGGCGGCAAGCAGGCGGTGGCGGAGTGCTGGCGCAACCTCACCGCCACCGGCGCGCTGCCGCTCGCCGCGACCGACAACCTGAATTTCGGCAATCCCGAGCGGCCCGAGATCATGGGGCAGTTCGTGCGCGCCATCCAGGGCTCGGCGAGGCCTGCCGCGCGCTCGATTTCCCCATCGTCTCCGGCAACGTCTCGCTGTACAACGAGACCAACGGCCAGGGCATCCTGCCGACGCCGACCATCGCCGGCGTCGGGCTGATCGACGACTGGGCGAAGATGGCACGCATCGGCTTCGCGGCCGAGGGCAAGGCGATCGTGCTCGTCGGCGCGCCGGCCGCCTGGGGCACGCATCTCGGCCAGTCCGCTTTGCTGCGCGAGCTTTTCGGCCGCAACGACGGCCCGCCGCCGCCGGTCGATCTCGCCCACGAGCGCAGGGCGGGCGACTTCGTGCGCGGGCTGATTCGCGACGGCGTCGCGACCGCCTGCCACGACCTTTCCGACGGCGGGCTGGCCGTGGCGCTCGCCGAGATGGCGATGGTGTCCGGCATCGGCGCGACGGTGAACCAGCCCGACGACACCGACCCGGTCGCCACCTTCTTCGGCGAGGATCAGGGCCGCTATCTGGTGACGATGCGTCGCGACGCCGTCGATCACTTCCTTGAGAAGACCGCACCGGCGAGCGGCCTGTTCTGCGCATGGATCGGCACCACCGGCGGGGCGTCCTTGAAGCTCGGCAATGCCCGTGCCATACCTGTCGCAGAACTCAAGGCAGCGCATGAAGGCTGGTTCGCCGCCTTCATGGGCAACTGAAAAGGAACCTGTCATGGCCATGGACGCACACGAGATCGAACGTCTTATCCGGCAGGGCATTCCCGACGCCGTGGTGACGATTCGCGATCTCGCCGGCGATGGCGACCACTATGCGGCCGAAGTGGTGGCCGAGAGCTTCCGCGGCAAGACCCGCGTGCAGCAGCACCAGATGGTCTACGACGCCCTCAAGGGCAATATGGGCGGCGTGCTGCATGCGCTCGCGCTCCAGACCAGCGCGCCGGACTGAGCGGCCGGGCGCCGGATTGCGCGGCGCGCCGTTCTACCATAGATAGAGCCGAGCCAAACATTTCGCCGGGCCTTGAACCCGGCGCGAAAGGACAAGCCAATGAGCGACATCGCCGGTTTCATCGACAACGAGGTCAAGGGCAACGACGTCGTGCTCTTCATGAAGGGCACGCCGGGCTTCCCGCAGTGCGGCTTCTCGGGGCAGGTCGTGCAGATCCTCGACTATCTCGGCGTCGACTACAAGGGCATCAACGTTCTCACTTCGGACGAGTTGCGCCAGGGCATCAAGGATTATTCCAACTGGCCGACCATTCCCCAGCTTTACGTGAAGGGCGAGTTCGTCGGCGGCTGCGACATCATCCGCGAGATGTTCCAGGCGGGCGAGTTGCAGGGGTTCTTCGCCGACAAGGGCGTGGGGCTTCGCAACGCGGTCTGACGCCAGCCAGCCACTGCAAGCAAGCATAACGATGCGCCGGCTTGCCGGCGCATCTTCATTTTGAACGCCTTCATTCCAGATTGGAGAATTCCGGCCATGCAGGACACGACCGGACAACGGCCGGCCGCCGGCCTGCCCCTGCCCCGAATCGAGTTCATCGCGCTCGCCGCGGCGCTGATGTCGCTGAACGCGCTCGCCATCGACATCATGCTGCCGGGTCTTCAGGAGATCGGGGCGGACCTCGGCGTCGACAACGAGAATCACCGCCAGTACGTCATCTCGGCCTATTTCGCCGGCATGGCGGCGGCGCTCCTGCCCTACGGCCCGGCCTCCGACCATTTCGGCCGGCGCGGGCCGGTCCTGTTCGGCCTCGTCATCTATGTCGGTGCCGCCATCGGCGCGGCTTTCTCGTCGAGCTTCGAGATGCTGCTCGCGCTGCGCTTCATCCAGGGCATCGGCGCGGCCTCGACGCGCGTCATCGCCGTGTCGATGGTGCGCGACTGCTTCGGCGGCCGCCAGATGGCCGAGACCATGTCGCTGATCTTCATGGTGTTCATGGTGATCCCGGTCGTCGCGCCGTCCATCGGGCAGGTCATGATGCTGGTGGGCGACTGGCGCTTCATCTTCATCGCCATGGGCCTGATCGGCCTCGCCATCGCCCTGTGGGCGGCCTTCCGCATGCCCGAGACGCTGCACCCGCACGACCGGCGGCCGTTCACGCTCGGCTCGATCGGCAACGCGTTCGGGGTCGTGCTCACCAACCGCTTCTCGCTCCTCTACACGCTGGCGTCGACGGCCGTGTTCGCGTCGCTGTTCGCCTTCATCAACTCGGCGCAGCAGATCTATGTCGGCATCTACGGCATGGGCGTGCTGTTCCCGATCCTGTTCGCGCTGGTCGCCGGCTTCATGGCGCTGTCGTCCTACCTGAACTCGCGGCTGGTGGTGCGCTTCGGCATGCGCAGGCTGTCGCACGGCGCGCTGACCGGGTTCATGCTGGTGTCGGGCGTGTGGTTCTTCTGGTCGCTCTGGGGCCACCTGCCGATCACGCCGTTCGTGATCCTGTTCGCCATCGCCATGTTCCAGTTCGGCTGGATCGGCTCCAACTTCAACTCGATCGCCATGGAGCCGCTCGGCCACATCGCGGGGTCGGCGTCGTCGGTGCAGGGCTTCGTCCAGACGCTGGGCGGCGGCCTGATCGGCGCGCTGATCGGGCAGGCCTTCGACGGCACCACGACGCCGCTCGCGGCCGGCTTCTTCACGCTGGCGATCGTCGCCCTCCTGCTGGTGGCGATCGCCGAGCGCGGCCGGCTCTATCGCAGCAGCCCGCCCAACCTCACGCGGGAGTGAGGCCGATCGCGGCGAAATCGAACAGGTTGCGGTCGAGCAGATGGCTCGGCCGCACGTTCGCCAGCGCGCGGATCATCGTGTCCTTGCGGCCGGGCATCCGGCGCTCGATGTCCTGAAGCATCGCCTTCATGGCGTTGCGCTGCAGCCCGTCCTGGCTGCCGCACAGGTCGCAGGGAATGATCGGGAAGGCCATCGCATCGGCGAATTTCGCCAGATCCGCCTCGGCGCAGTAGGCCAGCGGCCGCAGCACCATGACGTCGCCCTCGTCGTTCATCAGCTTGGGCGGCATCGCGGCGAGCCGGCCGCCATGGAACAGGTTGAGGAAGAAGGTCTCCAGAATGTCCTCGCGGTGGTGGCCGAGCACCAGCGCCGCACACCCCTCCTCGCGCGCGATGCGGTAGAGATGGCCGCGCCTGAGCCGCGAGCACAGCGAGCAATAGGTGCGGTTTTCCGGGATCTTGTCGGTGACGACGGAATAGGTGTCCTGATACTCGATGCGGTGGGGAACGCCGTTCGCCTTGAGGAAATCCGGCAGGATGTGCTTGGGGAAGTTCGGCTGCCCCTGGTCGAGATTGCAGGCAAAGAGCTCGACCGGCAGCAGGCCGCGCCATTTGAGGTCGAGCAGCAGCGCCAGAAGCCCGTAGGAATCCTTGCCGCCGGACAGTGCCACCAGCCAACGCTCGCCGGCCCGCGCCATTGCGAAATCCTCGAGCGCCTGCCGCGTGTCGCGCAGGAGGCGCTTGCGCAGCTTGTTGAACTCGACGGTCGAGGGCGCGTCGCGGAACATCGGATGGTATGCGGCGCCGTCGTCGGCCGCCTGCTCCGCCTCGAACCGTTCCTGTCTGATTCCGATATTCATTCAAGCATAACCACTTCGGCTGAGAATGCGGGCCCATCCCCGGCGCCCGTGACGCCGTCCCATGAAGGAGAGATCGCCATCCGCCCGGACCGGCCCTCTGCCAGCAATGCGCAGGCTGCAAAGTTGCTGTCAATCGCCCCGCCGCAAAGCCTGGCGGGAAAAGCGCTGCGTTTCGGCATCGTCGGCGTCTTCAACACGGTCGTGGACCTCGCGGCCTTCGCGCTGCTGCTCGCCGCCGGCGCGCCGGCGCTTGCCGCCAATGTCGGCGCGTGGCTCGTCGCCGTCAGCGTCTCCTACGCCGTGAATTCGCGCTGGTCGTTCGAGCGCAGCGGCGAGTTGCACGAGGCGCGCTCCATCGCCCGCTTCCTCGGCATGGGCGCGCTGATCTCGCTCGGCGTGTCGAGCGGCGCGATCCTGGCGCTGGCACCCTTTACCGGCCTGTGGCCGGCGAAGCTGATCGGCGTCGGCGTCGCGGCCGTGCTCAACTTCTTCGCCGCCCGCTGGTCGATCGAGAACCGCCTGCGCTGACGCGGACCTCCAGAAACGAAGAAGCCGCCGGGCGAACCCGACGGCTTCGGAAAGACCTGAAATCCGGTACGGATCAGCGCGAGTAGAACTCGACCACCAGGTTCGGCTCCATCTGCACCGCGAACGGCACGTCGGAAAGGCCCGGAACGCGGGCATAGGTGGCGACCATCTTGTTGTGGTCGACCTCGATGTAGTCCGGCACGTCGCGCTCGGCGAGCTGCACCGACTCCAGCACGATGGCGAGCTGCTTCGACTTCTCGCGCACCTCGATCACGTCGCCCGGCTTGCATCGGTACGAGCCGATGTTGACGCGGCGGCCGTTGACGTTGACGTGGCCGTGGTTGACGAACTGGCGCGCGGCGAAGATCGTCGGCACGAACTTGGCGCGATAGACGATGGCGTCGAGGCGCGACTCGAGCAGGCCGATCAGCGTGTCCGGCGTGTCGCCCTTGCGGCGCGCGGCCTCCTCGTAGGTCTTGCGGAACTGCTTCTCGGAAATGTCGCCGTAGTGGCCCTTCAGCTTCTGCTTGGCACGGAGCTGCAGGCCGAAGTCGGACAGCTTGCCCTTGCGGCGCTGGCCGTGCTGGCCCGGGCCGTATTCGCGGCGGTTCACCGGGGACTTCGGACGGCCCCAGATGTTCTCGCCCATGCGGCGGTCGATCTTGTACTTTGCGGACTCGCGCTTGCTCATCGCATTCCCTTTCAACACGTTGCACCCGAAAGCTCATGCTTCGGGCGAAGGAAACGCGCCCTCCTCTGGCCCCCGTTTCCGGGGCCTGACAGGACATCCCACGCACGCATTGCGAAGATGTCCACGGGACACGTCGAAAAAATCCCGACGCCTTGCGGCGCGGGACTGGCGGCTCACTAAAGGAACATGCCGGCAAAGTCAACGCCGCGGCGGGCGATCCGGCGCATTCCTCAGCCGGGCACGGCCAGCCCGAAGCCCTGCATCAGCCGGCGGGCGAGGAAGTCGGGCTTTCCCGAGGTGAAGACGGCGACGTCGGGCTCGGCCGCGCCGCCGCTCCCCGGCTCACGCGGCGCCAGCAGCGAAAGCGCCTGCCGCGCGATGGCCTCGGCCGGGTCGAGCCAGTCCACCGGCCACGGGGCGGTCTTGCGCATGCGGTTGGCGAGGAAGGGGTAGTGCGTGCAGGCCAGCACCACGATGTCGGTGCGCCGGCCCTCCATTTCCACGAAGCAGGGCGCTATCTCCTGCCGTACCACCTCCTCGTCGACGAAGCCCTCGCGCATGTAGATTTCGGCGAGCGCGGCGAGCCGGTCGGAGCCGACGAGGCGGACATGGCAGTGCCCGGCCCACTTCTCGATCAGGTCGCGCGTGTATTGCCGCCGGACCGTGCCGGGCGTGGCCAGCACCGAGACGAGGCCGGAACGGGTGCGCTCCGCCGCCGGCTTGATCGCTGGAACCGTGCCGACGAAGGGCGTCTTCGGAAACGCCGCGCGCAGGTCGGCGAGCGCCAGCGTCGAGGCCGTGTTGCACGGGATGACGGCGATCTCGGGGTCGTATTCGGCGAGCAGCCGGCCGAAGAGCGACAGGAGACGCTCGCGCAGCGCCGGCTCCTCCCACCGCCCATAGGGAAAGGCGGCGTCGTCGGCGACGTAGACGAAGCGGCGGTCGGGCATCAGGACGCGCGCCTCGCGCAGCACCGTCAGCCCGCCGACGCCGGAATCGAACATCAGGATCGGCCGGTCATTCATCCGGTTTCCGCTCTTTCCCCTCGCTCCCCGGCGCGTGCGCCCCCTTGCCGCGCACCCTTGCGTCGGCCTTCGCCTTGCGCTCCGGATAGACCGCGCCGCGCGGCTCCTTCGGCGAGAAATAGTCGAGCGAGGCGACGACGCCGCGCAGGACCTTGATCTCGGCGTCGGAAAAACCCGGCCGGGTCAGCACGGCGCGCAGATTGTCGACCATCTTCGGCTTCTTCGTGGCGGGGCGGAAATAGCCGCGCGCGGAAAGCGCATCCTCGAGATGGTCGAGCAGGCCGTGAAGCGCCTCCTTCGGCGCGGGCACCATCTCGGGGCCGCGAAAGAGGGTATCGGTCTCGGCCTCGAGGCCCGACTTCATCCACTCGTAGGACATCAGCAGCACGGCCTGCGCGATGTTGAGCGAGGCGAAGGCGGGATTGACCGGGAAGGTCACGATCTCGTCGGCCAGCGCCACCTCTTCATTGTAGAGCCCGAAGCGCTCGCGGCCGAACAGGATGCCGGTCCTGTGCCCCGCGGCAAAGGCGGCGCGCAGCTTGCGCCCCGCCTCGACCGGCCCCAGCACCGGCTTGAAGCCGTCGCGCTCGCGCGCCGTGGTGGCGACGACGTAGTTGAGGTCGGCGATGGCCTCGCGCAGCGTCCCGAACACCACCACGCCGTCGATGACGTGATCGGCCTTGGAAGCGGCGGCGCGCGCCTTCTCGCTCGGCCAGCCGTCGCGCGGGGAGACGAGGCGCAGCTCGCCGAGGCCGAAATTGGCCATGGCGCGCGCCACCATGCCGATGTTCTCGCCGAGCTGCGGCTCGACGAGGACGATCGCCGGTCCTTCGTTGATCATCCGCCTTTCGCGGTCGGTTCCAGCCATGCCCTTCCTCTGAGGTTCAGG
>JACZJD010000810.1 GCA_014860725.1 Aquamicrobium sp. | reverse complement strand
GCCCTTCGCCCCGGTGCCGAGCGCCTGCGAGATGACGTGGCGCTCGCCGCTCGTCACGTCCTCGAGATGCATGGTGGCGCAGCAGTTCTCGCCGGCGTCGGTCTCGTGCTGGACGTAGCCCGCGACGCGCACGCCCTGCGTCTGAAGGTCGCGCACCACGGCTTCGAGCAGGGCGTCGACCGGGTCGTCATGGCCGTAGCGGATGGCGGCGAGCGGCGGTTGGGAAGCGGTCATGCCAGTGTCCTCATGTCTTGTGCGGCGTCCGCCGCGTGGTGGTGATGGCCCGGATTGCGGCAGCCGCACTCCAGGTCGCGCAGGCGCCCGTCGCACAGGCCGTAGACCCAGCCGTGGATCGACAGCCGCCGTCCGTTCTTCCATGCCCATCGCACTATAGGCATACGCGACAGGCTTTTCACCTGAGCGACGATGCTGAGTTCGCACAGCCGGTCGAGCCGCGCCTGCGGGTCGGCGATGGCGTCGAGCTCCTCCGATGCGGTCTCGGCCGCGTCGCGCACCGGCTGCAGCCAGTTGTCGATGACGCCGTAGCCGCCGCCCTCCATCGCCGCGCGCACACCGCCGCAGCCGTGATGGCCGCACACGATGACGTGCTGCACGCCCAGCGTCTCGATGGCGAATTCGAGCACGGACAGGAGGTTGACGTCGCCGCGATGGACGAGATTGCCGATGTTGCGGTGGACGAACACCTCGCCCGGCTTCAGCCCGGTGATGACGTTGGCCGGCACGCGGCTGTCGGAACAGCCGATCCACAGATAGTCGGGCCGCTGCACCGCGGCGAGGCGGCGGAAATAGTCGGGGTCCTCACCGAGCCTGGCGCTCGCCCAGCGCGCATTGTGGTCGAGCAGGTCAGTCAGCATCGTCGTCTCCCGGCCATGCGATGCCCCGGCGCGCCGCCATGCGCCGCCCGAGCGTCTCCAGTGCGCGGCGCGACAGCCGCGCGCGTGCGAAGGGCAGGATGAAGGCGTTCTCCTCGATCAGCCGCCGCCGCTGCCGCGTCGAGAAGTCGCAGAGTCACACGCGCAGCAGCGGCGCGGGGCCCCTGCCGTCCCCGGTTTCGAGAGCCGCCGCCATCGCGTCGGCAATGGCGGCGGCTTCGGCTGCGCTCCCGGAGTGCCCCTCACCGAGACGGCGCAGCATGTCCGCGATGCCGTCCTGCGGGCGCAGGCGCTTGCGCAGCATCACGAACAGGTCCTCCTGCTCGTCGCGACGGTGCAGGTCGAAGTCGCCGCGCAGGAAGCGCAGCGCCGCAGCGGCCTTTTCGCGGTCCCAGACGTCCTCGGCCGCGATCTCGTCGAGCACCCGGCACAGGCAGCGCTGGCGGAAGTGCTCGGCGAAGACCTGGTCGAGCGGCGCGCGGAGGAGCGAGGCGGGCGGCGCCTCGTTCAGCGCCCGGAGCGCCAGCGCGCGGGATTCGTCCTGCCCGTTCATGGCCCGGTCCGTGCTCCCGAAGCTCTCCGCTTTCCCCGCACCGTCGAAACGCTCCGCCTCCCTGCCTCTAGCGGACGAGCGGCCCTTCGGCCACGCCGATGTCGATGCCGCGAATGTCGGCGCGGCCCGCCAGGACGCGGACATACTGCGCCACCGCCCGCGACCAGCTCGCGGCGGCCAGCCACGCCGCCGCGTCGTCCGCCACCGCCTCGAACGCCACGCCC
>JACZJD010000809.1 GCA_014860725.1 Aquamicrobium sp. | reverse complement strand
GAGGCGTGCCAGGGCGACGGCGTCATCAAGATCGAGATGCACTTCCTGCCCGACGTCTACGTCACCTGCGACGTCTGCCACGGCAAGCGCTACAACCGCGAGACGCTGGAGGTGCTGTTCAAGGGCAAGTCGATCGCCGACGTGCTCGACATGACGGTCGAGGAAGGCGTCGAGTTCTTCTCGGCGGTGCCCGCCGTGCGCGACAAGCTGGAGACGCTGAAGAAGGTCGGCCTCGGCTACATCCATATCGGCCAGCAGGCGACGACGCTGTCGGGCGGCGAGGCGCAGCGCATCAAGCTCGCCAAGGAGCTGTCGCGCAAGGCGACCGGCAAGACGCTCTACATCCTCGACGAGCCGACGACGGGCCTGCACTTCCACGACGTCGCCAAGCTGCTGGAAGTGCTGCACGAGCTGGTCGAGCAGGGCAACACCGTGGTGGTGATCGAGCACAATCTGGAAGTGATCAAGACCGCCGACTGGCTGCTCGACCTCGGGCCGGACGGCGGCGACGGCGGCGGCGAGCTCGTGGCGGCCGGCACGCCGGAGGACGTCGTCGCCGAGCCGAGGAGCTACACCGGCCAGTTCCTCAAGGAGCTGCTGGAGCGGCGGCCGGGCCTGAGAAAGCGCGAGGCGGCGGAATAGCCGCCGCTTCCGGCTTGCACCGGCGGGCCGGGAACCCAACGGGCGGCGCGGTCCGCGGCGGACAATGGAAGGGAGTTCGGACGTGATCCTGATCGGCCAGTACGATTCATCCTTCGTCCGGCGCGTCGGCATCGCGCTCAGGCTTTACGACATGCCGTTCGAGCATCGGCCGTGGTCGGTGTTCGGCGACGCCGAGAGGATCGCGGCGCTGAACCCGCTGACGCGAGTGCCGACGCTGGTGCTCGACGACGGCGAGGTGCTGGTCGACAGCGTGACCATTCTCGATCATCTCGACGAGCTCGCCGGCGCGGATCGGGCGATGCATCCCCCTTCGGGCGCCGCCCGCCGGGAGTCGCTCCGGATCGCGACGTTGGCGAGCGGCATCGCCGACAAGACGGTCAGCCTGTTCTACGAGCGCCGGCTGCACGACACCGTCTCGGCCGCCTGGGAGGAGCGGTGCCTGAAGCAGATCCGCGGCACGCTCGCGGCGCTCGAAGCCGACCGCGCCGGCCGTGCCGGCCCCTACTGGTTCGGCGAGCGGATCGGCCATGCCGACATCGCCGTGGCGGCATCCTTGCGCCACATGCGCGATTCCCATCCCGATCTCGCCAATCTTGGCGCCTGTCCGGCGCTCGCCGCCCATTGCGAGACGCTGGAGGCGATGCCCGTCTTCCGCGAGATATCGCAGCCCTTCATCCCGCCGGCATGAAACGGGTTGCGCCGGAAAGGCCCGTGGCCCCGATAGGCGCCGGCAAAGGCAGGAGGTCCGAATGGTCACGTCAGGAACGATCCGCGCAGGCATGGGCGGCTGGACCTTCGAGCCGTGGGAAGGCAGCTTCTATCCCGACAAGCTCGCGAAGGCGAAGCAACTCCGCCATGCGTCGCGCGAGGTGAGGACCATCGAGGTCAACGGCACCTACTATTCGACGTTCAAGCCCGAGACCTTCGCCAAATGGGCAGCCGACGCGCCCGACGATTTCGTGTTCTCGCTGAAGGCGATCCGCTTCGCCACCAACCGCCGCGTGCTGGCGGAAGCCGGCGAGTCCGTGCAGCGGTTCCTCGATTCCGGGGTGGCGGAGCTCGGCGAGAAACTCGGGCCGATCCTGTGGCAGTTCGCGCCGACGAAGAAGTTCGACGCCGCCGATTTCGAAGGATTTCTCAAGGTGCTGCCGGCAAGGCAGGACGGCGTGCCGCTGCGCCATGCGCTCGAGGTGCGCCACGACAGCTTTGTCGTGCCGGAGTTCGTGGCCCTGGCGCGGAAATACGGCGCCGCCATCGTCTATGCCCACCATGCCGTCTATCCCGGGATCGCGGACGTGACCGGCGATTTCGTCTATGCCCGGCTGCAGCGCGGCAGCGACGACAACGAGAACTGCTACCGCGAGGACGAGCTCGACGGCTGGGCCGCGCGGGCGAAGGAATGGGCGGCCGGCGGGCAGCCGGGCGATCTGCCCTGTGCCGATCCTTCCGTCACGGCCGCGAGGAAGCCGCGCGACGTGTTCGTCTACTTCATCACCGAGGGCAAGTCGCGCGCGCCCTTCGGCGCGATGGCGCTGCAAAAGCGCGTCGGCTCATAGCAGGTCGCGCAGCACGGCCGGCAGCAGGCCGGGCAGGTCTTCGGCGATCAGGCCCGGGCCGAACCGCGCCCCCGCCTCGGCGTGGAGCCATACCGCCGCACAGGCGGCTTCCCAGGCCGGCGCTCCTTGCGCGGCCAGCCCGGCGATCATGCCGGCCAGCACATCGCCCGAGCCGGCGGTCGCCAGCCACGGCGTGCCGTTCTCGTTGATCGCGGCGCGGCCGTCGGGTGCGGCGATCACCGTGTCGGGGCCCTTGAGGAGAAGCACCGCCCCTGCCCGCCGCGCGGCCTGCCGCGCCCTTTCCAGCTTGGAGAGGTCGTCATCGGCGGCCAGATCGGGGAAGAGCCGCGCGAACTCGCCTTCGTGCGGCGTCAGCACGATGTCGAGCGTCGAGCGGTCGATGGCCTGGAACAGCTCCTCCGGCGCCCCGCGGAAGGCGGTGATGGCGTCCGCGTCGAGGACCAGCGTCGCGTCGCCGCCGTGCGCGAGGGCGGCCAGCACCGTCTCGCGGATCGGCCGGTTGAGGCCGAAGCCAGGCCCGAGAACCAGGGCGCGGGGCGGTTTCGCCGCCAGCGCCTCGCGCAGATCCTCCGGCGCGTCGACCTTGCGCAGCATGATCGCGGTGAGGTGCGTCGCATTCACCGCCAGCGCGTTGCCCGGCGAGAAGACGGTGACCGCGCCTGCGCCCGCCCGCGCCGCGGCGAGGGCCGACAGTCTCGCCGCGCCCGTCGCGGTCGGCCCGCCGGAAAAGACCGCGACATGGCCGCGCGAATATTTGTGTTGTGCGCGTTGCGGACGCGGCAGCGCCGCCTGCCAGAGCGGCGGCCGGTTCAGGAAGGCGCGGGGCGAGATAGCTTCGAGCACGGCGTCCGGGATGCCGATGTCGGCCAGCACCACCTCGCCGCACAGCGCCCTGCCCGGTTCGAGGAAATGGCCGGGCTTGAGGCGGAAGAAGGTCACCGTCAGCTCCGCCTCGAAGCATGCGCCCGGCGGCCGGCCGCTGCCGCCCGGAACGCCGGAGGGAAGGTCTATCGCCGCCACGCGCGCGCCGGCCGCCGGGCGC
>JACZJD010000808.1 GCA_014860725.1 Aquamicrobium sp. | reverse complement strand
AGGCCGCGGCCGGCCGGTAGAGCGGCGCGAAGCGCGCGGCCGCGGCCTTGCCCGCGAGCAGCGTCGCGCGCACCAGCGCCGCGTTGGAGCGCGGCGAATCCTCCGGCACGAAGCGCTCGTCCACCAGCGTCACCGTCACCTTCGGCCACGCCAGCGCCTGCGCCGACAGCGCCCGGAAGAAACGCGTCGGTGTGGTGCCGCCCGACACGGCGAGGAACGCCTGCCCGCGCCGCTCGATGGCGTCAGCCAAGGCCTGCGCCACCGTCTCCGCAAGCGCGGCGGCCAGCGCCTCGGGCGAGGGAAAGATCCGCCAGTCGGGCAGGGCGTTCATGGCGCTCACCCGCTCTCGTGCCACGTGCGGCCGTCGCGCTCGATCAGGGCGATGGAGCCGGAGGGGCCCCAGGTGCCGGCGGTGTAGCCCTGCACCGGCTGGCGGTTGTCGGCCCATGCCGCCTGGATCGGGTCGATCCACGCCCATGCCGCCTCGACCTCGTCGCGGCGCATGAACAGGGTCTGGTTGCCGCGCACCACGTCCATGATCAGCCGTTCGTAGGCGTCGGGGTTGCGCACGGCGAAGGCGTCGGCGAAGCTCATGTCGAGCGGCACGTGGCGCAGGCGCATGCCGCCGGGGCCGGGGTCCTTGATCATCAGCCACTGCTTGACGCCCTCGTCGGGCTGGAGACGGATGACGAGCTGGTTGGCCGCGACGGCGCCGGCGCTGTCGGCGAAGATCGAATGCGGCACCGGCTTGAACTGGATGCAGATTTCCGAGACGCGCGCGGCGAGCCGCTTGCCGGTGCGCAGATAGAACGGCACGCCGGCCCAGCGCCAGTTGGCGATCTCGGCCTTGAGCGCGACGAAGGTTTCGGTGTCGCTGTCCCTGCCCAGCTCCTGCGTGTAGCCCTTGACCGCGCCGCCGTCCGACGCGCCCGCACGGTACTGGCCGCGCACGGTCAGCTTCTGCGCCTCTGCACCCTCGATGCGCCGGAGCGAGCGCAGGATCTTCAGCTTCTCGTCGCGCACCGCGTCGGCGTCCATCGACGACGGCGGCTCCATCGCGGTGAGGCACAGGAGCTGCAGCATGTGGTTCTGCACCATGTCGCGCAGCGCGCCGGCGGTGTCGAAGTAGGAGACGCGGTCCTCGAGCCCCACCGTCTCCGCGACGGTGATCTGCACGTGGTCGATATGGGCCGAGTTCCACAACGGCTCGTAGAGCGCATTGGCGAAGCGCAGCACCATCAGGTTCTGCACCGTCTCCTTGCCGAGATAGTGGTCGATGCGGAAGATCTGGTGCTCGTCGAAGACGCGGCCGATGGCGTCGTTGAGCGCCCGCGCGCCGGCGAGGTCGCGGCCGATCGGCTTCTCGACCACGATGCGCGCGTCGCCGCCGGCGAGGCCGTGGGCGTCGAGATTGCCGGCGATGTCGCCGAACAGCGACGGCGCCACGGCGAGGTAGAAGACGCGCACCGCCCGGCTCCCCTCCGTCGCCTGCCTCAGCCGCTCGAAGCCGTCGCCGCTTTGCGCATCGACCTGCACGTAGGACAGCCGCGCCAGGAACCGCTTCAGCTCCTCCTCGTCGATCTCCTCGGCCTTGACGTGCTCGCGGATCGCCCTGGCCGCGAAGTCGCGGTAGCCGTCGTCGGAAACGGCCGAGCGCGAGGCGGCGAGGATGCGCGTCGGCTCGGTGAACTGGCCGTCCTTCTGCCGCTGGTAGAGCGCCGGCAGCAGCTTGCGCTCGGAAAGGTCGCCGGTGCCGCCGAAGACGACGAGATCGAAGGGATCGACGGGGATGATCTGGCTGGTCATGACGGTTCGCGAAGCTTGCGGTCTCACTGCCTGCTGCCTATAGTCTAATCGATTTAAAAAAGCCAATGGAAATGCCGCCGAGGATGCCGGCGGCAACGCCGGCTGAAAATGCGCGCGACGCGGCGGCGGGGAATCAGGCGCGGCATCCTTTCATGCTATCCTTTTCGGGCGCCAAGGGCAGCGCCGCGTCCCGGCTACGGCCTTTTTCCTTGACAGGATGGACCCCGCTGGTTTTGTCAGCGCCATCGAACTGGTCCATCGCGTTGCGCCACGGCAGGCGCTAGGACGGGCCATTCCCTGACATGGAGCGATCACCATGGGCACCCCTCTCATCCTTTCGGTCGCCGAAGGCGCGGCCTTCATGAACCTCATCGACGGCAGGCCGGCCGACGCGCTGTCGGGCGCGCGCATCGACGTCGCCTCCCCCTCCGACGGCAAGGTCTTCGCCTCCATTCCCGCCTCCGGCGCGGCCGATGTCGATCTCGCGGTCAGGTCGGCCTACAGGGCGTTCCACGAGGGCCCGTGGAGCCGCACGCCGGCGGTGGAGCGCGGCCGCTGCCTGACGCGCCTGTTCCATCTGGTCGAGAAGCACGGCGAGGAGCTGGCCGCGCTCGAATCGCGCGACACCGGCAAGCCGGCGCGCCAGGGCAAGGCCGACGTCACCTCGACCATGCGCTACTACGAGTTCTACGGCGGCGCGGCCGACAAGATCCACGGCGACACCATCCCCTTCCTCGATGGCTATACGGCGCTCACCCTGCGCGAGCCGCACGGCGTCGTCGCCGGCATCATCCCGTGGAACTATCCGATGCAGATCCTCGCCCGCGTCGCCGGCGCCGCGCTCGCCATGGGCAACACGCTGGTCGTCAAGCCGGCCGAGGACGCCTCGCTGACGACGATCCGCATCGCCCAGCTCGCGCTCGAGGCCGGCGTGCCCGAGGGCGTGTTCAACGTCGTCACCGGCTACGGCCGCGACGCGGGCGCAGCACTTTCGTCGCATCCGCTCGTCGACTACGTCACCTTCACCGGCTCGCCGCTGACCGGCACCGCGATCCAGCAGGCCGCCGCGATCAACAACCGCGGCGTCACCATGGAGCTCGGCGGCAAGTCGCCGCAGATCGTCTTCGCCGACGCCGACCTCGACGCGGCCGTTCCCGTCCTCGTCAACGCCATCATCCAGAACGGCGGCCAGACCTGCTCGGCCGGCAGCCGCGTGCTGATCGAAAGGCCGGTCTACGAGCGCGTCGCGGCCGAGCTGGCCGCGCGCTTCTCGAAGCTGGTCGCCGGCCCGCATCAGGCCGACCTCGACCTCGGCCCGCTCATCAACGAGAAGCAGCGCGACCGCGTCGCCGGCATGGTGGCGGCGGCGAGGGAGGCGGGCGTCTGCGTGCTCGCCGAAGGCTCCGTCCATGCCGACGCGCCGAAGGGCGGCTACTATCAGGCCCCGGTGCTGTTCGGCTCGGTCGATCCCGAGGCGGTGATCGCGCAGGAGGAGGTGTTCGGCCCGGTGCTGACGCTCTTCCCCTTCGAGGGCGAGGAGGAGGCGGTGCGGCTGGCCAACTCGACCGAGTTCGGCCTCGTCGCCTCGGTTTGGACGAAGGACGGCGCCCGCCAGCACCGCGTCGCCAAGCGCGTGCGCGCCGGCCAGGTCTTCGTCAACGGCTACGGCGCCGGCGGCGGCATCGAGCTGCCCTTCGGCGGCTTCAAGAAGTCCGGCCACGGCCGCGAGAAGGGCTTCGAGGCCCTCTACGACATGAGCGCGACCAAGACGGTCGTGTTCAACCACCAGTAATCCCGAAAAGAGGACATCATGGCACGTCTGGAAAACAAGGTCGCGATCGTCACCGGTGCCGCGTCCGGCTTCGGCGAGGGCATCGCCAAGCGCTTCGCCGAGGAGGGCGCCAGGGTCGTGGTCGCCGACCTCAACCTCAAGGGCGCGGAGCGCGTGGCCGGCGAGATCGGCGACGCCGCCGTCGCCGTCCAGGTCGACGTGTCGCAGCGCGCCGAGATCGAGCGCATGGTGGCGCTCGCCGTGGACGCCTTCGGCCGCATCGACACCATGGTCAACAATGCCGGCTACACCCATCGCAACGGCGACCTGCTCAAGGTCGAGGAGGAGACCTTCGACCTGATTACCGCCGTCAACATGAAGGCGATCTACTATTCGACGCTCGCCGTGGTGCCGATCATGGAAAGCCAGGGCGGCGGCTCGATCATCACCACCGCCTCGACCGCGGGCTTGAGGCCGCGCCCGGGCCTGACCTGGTACAATGCCTCCAAGGGCTGGGCGATCACCGCCACCAAGTCGATGGCGGTCGAGCTCGCGCCGAAGAACATCCGCGTCAACTGCCTGTGCCCGGTCGCGGGCGAGACCGGCATGCTCGCCCAGTTCATGGGCGAAGACACGCCGGAGCTGCGCGCCAAGTTCCGCGCCTCGATCCCGCTCGGCCGGCTGTCGACCCCGCTCGACATCGCCAACGCCGCGCTGTGGCTCGCCTCCGACGAGGCCGCCTTCATCACCGGCGTCGCGCTCGAGGTCGATGGCGGCCGCTGCATCTGAGGCGGAGCGAACGGTTCCCGACGGCGGCCGCGGTTTTCCCGGCCGCCGTTTTCATGGCGGCGTTCTGCCCGCTTTCCTCCGGCGTTTCCTCGTGTAAGAGAGAGTGAAGACAAGAACATAGACGGGAAACGCCATGCACAGGGTCGCGATCAGCGGAACCGGGCTCTTCACGCCCTCGGACGTCATCACCAATGCCGAGCTGGTGGCCTCCTACAACGCCTATGCCGAACGGCAGAACGCGCTGAACGCCGAGGCCATCGCCGCCGGCACGGCCGAGCCGATGCCCTTCTCCAGCGAGGAGTTCATCGTCAAGGCGTCCGGCATCGAGCGCCGCTACGTCATGGACAAGACGGGCGTGCTCGATCCCGACGTGATGCGCCCCATCCTGCGCGAGCGCTCCGACGACGAACTGTCGATCATGGCCGAGATCGCCGTGGCCGCGGCGAAGGAGGCGATGGAGCGGGCCGGCCTCGCCGCCGCCGACATCGACGCCGTCATCTGCGCCGCCTCCAACCACGAGCGCGCCTATCCGGCCATCGCCATCGAGGTGCAGCAGGCGCTCGGCATCAGGGGCTTCGCCTTCGACATGAACGTCGCCTGCTCGTCGGCGACCTTCGGCATCCAGGCCGCTGCCGACATGATCCGCTCGGGCTCGGCCCGCGCCATCCTGATGGTCAACCCCGAGATCACCTCCGGCCACCACGAATGGCGCGACCGCGACTGCCACTTCATCTTCGGCGACGTCTGCACGGCGGTCGTCCTCCAGCGGGCGGACATGGTGACGTCGGACAATGCGTGGGAAATCCTCTCCACCCGCTGCATCACCGAATTCTCCAACAACATCCGCAACAACAACGGCTTCCTGCGCCGCACCCGCGAGGGCCATATGCAGGACCGCCGCGACATGCAGTTCCGGCAGGAAGGCCGCAAGGTGTTCAAGCAGGTGGTGCCGATGGTGACGGAGCTGATGCTGTCGCACCTCGCCGACGAGGGGGTCGCTCCCGACGACCTCGACCGCATGTGGCTGCACCAGGCCAACAAGAGCATGAACGACCTGATCGGCGCCAAGGTGCTCGGCCGCGAGCCGACGCGTGCCGAGCAGCCCAACGTGCTGCAGGACTACGCCAACACCTCCTCGGCCGGCTCGATCATCGCCTTCCACAAATTCTCCGACGACCTCGCCGCCGGCAGCCTCGGCGTCATCTGCTCCTTCGGCGCCGGCTACTCCGCCGGCAGCGTCATCGTCAGGAAGATCGCAGCGGCCGCCTGAACGGGGTCAGAACCGGTCGCGCAGCGCGAACCAGTTGAGCGCGAGGAAGAGGAGCGGCGCGCGGAAGCGCCGGCCGCCGGGGAAGGGCGGTATCTTCAGCTCCTCGAACAGCTTCAGCCTGTCGGGGTTGCCGGCCACCGTCTCGGCATAGAGCTTGCCGACGAAGTTTGACAGCATGACGCCGTGGCCGGAATAGCCGCCGGCCGAGATGACGTTCGGCATCACCTCGCGCACGAAGGGCGTGCGCGGCAGCGTGATGCCGACATAGCCGCCCCAGGCATGGGTGATCTCGACGTCCTTCAGCGCCGGATAGATCTCGGCGATCTGCCGGCGGATGTGGACGGAAATGTCCTGCGGGTCGCCCGGCGCATAGATCTCGCGCCCGCCGAACAGGAGCCGCCCCTCCTTGTCGCGGCGGAAATAGCGCACCACGAAGCGCGAATCGTCGACCGATTCCAGGCCCGGCAGAACCGGGCTGTCGGGCCCGAGCGGCGGCGTCGCGCCGATGAACGAGCCGATCGGCATCACATGCGCCGCGCTGACGGGCTCCAGGTCGCCGCCATAGGCGTTGACCGCGACCAGCGCCTTGCCGGCGGTGATCGTGCCCGCGGGCGTCGTCACCGTCACCCTGCCGTTCGCCGCGGAGATGCCGGTGGCCGTCGTGTTCTCGAAAAGCTGCGCTCCCGCCGCCGCCGCGACCTTCGCCGTGCCGACCACCAGCTTCAGCGGGTTGATGTGGCCGGTGCCGGTGTCGCGGATACCGCCGAAGAACCGCGTCGAGCCGACGCGCTCCGCCGTCTCCTTCGCATCCATGAACGAGATGTGCGGATAGCCGAAGCGGCCGGCCATCACCTCGGCATGGTTGCGGTAGTCCTTCACGTAGCGCGGCTTGTGCGCGACCGACATCTGGCCGGGCATGAACTCGATGTCGATGCCGTGCCCTTCGGTGAAGCCGAGGAGATGCGCCTTCGCCTCCTCGGCCAGATCGAACAGCGCCTTGGCGCGCGCGAAGCCCAGCTCCGCCTCGGTCTCTTCGGCCCAGGCGCGCTGGCCGGTGCCGAGCTGGCCGCCATTGCGCCCCGAGGCCCCGTCGCCGAAGCGGTGCGCCTCGATCAGCACGACATCCACCCCCGCCTTCGCCAGATGCGCGGCCGCCGAAAGCCCCGTGAAGCCGCCGCCGATGACGACGACGTCCGCCCGCCGGTCGCCGTCGAGCGCCGCATATTCCGGCCGCTCCGCAAGCGACGCCTCGTACCAGGAGAGACCGGGGGAGATGGGGGATTGGTGCGACATGAGCGAATAGCGAATAGTGAGTAGGGAATAGAGAGTAGCGAGGAGTGGAACCGGTTGGGAGATCGCTTTTCACTACTCCCTATTCACTATTCCCTACTCGCTACACATTCAGCAACAGATACTCCCGCTCCCACGGACTGATGACCTCCATGAAGGTCTCGAACTCGGCCTTCTTGATCGCGGCGTAGGTCGAGGCGAAGGAGACGCCGAGCATCTCGCGCAGCGCGTCGTCGCCCTCGAACAGCTCGACCGCCTCGAGCAGGCCGCGCGGCAGGTCGATGTCGTCCTCGTTGGCGGTGGTGCCGACCGGCGCGTCCGGCTCGATCTCGTTGATCATGCCGATCAGCCCGCAGGCGAGCGAGGCGGCGAGCGCCAGATACGGGTTGGCGTCGGAGGAGGGGATGCGGTTCTCGACGCGCCGCGCCGCCGGGTCCGAGCGCGGCACGCGGAAGGCGGTGGTGCGGTTGTCGTAGCCCCATTTGGTGTTGACCGGGGCGGAGGCCCCCTGCGTCAGCCGGCGGTAGGAATTGACGTAGGGCGCGAACATGACGAGCGCGTTGGGGATGTGGCGCTGCATGCCGCCGATGAAGTGGCGGAAGGCCGGCGTCTCACCGCCCTCGGCGTCGCTGAAGATGTTGCGGCCTGTCTTCTTGTCGAGGATCGACTGGTGGATGTGCATGGCCGAGCCCGGCTGGCCCTGGATGGGCTTGGCCATGAAGGTGGCGTAGGTGTCGTGCTTGAGCGCTGCCTCGCGGATGGTGCGCTTGAACATGAACACCTGGTCGGCAAGTTCGACCGGGTCGCCGTGGCGCAGGTTGATCTCGAGCTGGCCCGCGCCCTCCTCGTGGATCAGCGTGTCGATCTCCAGCCCCTGCGCCTCGGAGAAGTGGTAGATGTCGTCGATCAGCTCGTCGAACTCGTTGACGCCGGCGATGGAATAGCCCTGCCCGCCGCCGATGGCGCGGCCGGAGCGGCCGACCGGCGGGGTCAGCGGATAGTCGGGGTCGGGGTTCTTGTTGACGAGGTAGAACTCGATCTCGGGCGCCACGACCGGCCGGAGGCCGCGCCTGGCATAGGCGTAGACCACGCGGCGCAGCACGTTGCGCGGCGTGAACTCGACCGAGCGGCCGTCCTGATGCACGAGATCGCAGATCACCTGCGCCGTCGGGTCGCTCTCCCATGGCACGATCGACAGCGTCGACAGGTCGTGCTCGAGCTTCAGGTCGCCGTCGTCCTCCGGGTAGGAGAAGCCGTTGCCGTCCTCGGGATAGCCGCCGGAGATCGTCGCCATGAACACGGCCGAAGGCAGCGCCAGCGAGGTGTTGGAGGTGAACTTCTTCGACGGCATCATCTTGCCGCGCGCCACGCCGGCCTGGTCGGGCGTGATGCACTCGATGTCCTCGATGCCGCGCCATTCGAGCCAGGCGGTCGCCTCCTTCCAGTTCCTGACGCCGCGCAGCTTCTTGACGAATTCGGGCACGCGCATGCGCGTTCCGCGGCCGGCGGGGCGGATTTCCTTCTTCTGCACGGGAGGCATCAATCACCAGAAAGATCGTTCGGGATGGCGAAGTATAGCCGGCCGCCTCCGCGAATGGGAAGGGCCGGCGGCATCTTCGCACATTCCCGCCGCCCGGCAAGATGGATGCCGTCGAGGCGGGCCCGCCTGCCGGTCGCGCGGCCTACTCCTCGAAGCGGCTCGCGGCGTCGCGGTCGCGCTCGTAGCGTCTTTTGAGCGGAAACGGCGGCAGCCAGGATTCGCGGCGGACGGTCCAGAGCTCGTAGGTCGGCCTCAGCTGGTCGGGGGCATCGAGGGACCCGAGGTTGACCTCGATCTCGTCTGCGCTGCGCCCGAAGACGGTCGACCCGCAGCGGGGGCAGAAGAACCGCCCGGCATAGTCGCGCGTCTCGCCGGTGACCGTCACCGCATCCTGCGGGAACACCGCGGAAGCATGGAAAAGCGCCCCGTGATGCTTGCGGCAGTCGAGACAGTGGCAAAGGCCGACCCGGTACGGCCGCCCCGTCGCCACGATCCGGACGTTGCCGCACAGGCAGCCGCCGGTGAATCGGTCCATGCTCGCGTCTCCTTCACAATCGGGCGGACGGAAGGGCTGCAACGCGCCGCGCCGTCGCCGGATGCGAAAAGGGGCGGCCTCGCGACCGCCCCTGTTGCCGTTCATGCGGCCCGCAGGCCGCGCCTGCCCGTTACTCGCGGTTGCCGAGGAACTGCAGCAGGAACATGAACATGTTGATGAAGTCGAGGTAGAGGCGCAGGGCGCCCATGATCGCCTTGCGGCCGGCGACCAGCGCGCCGTCGCCCTCGTAGTACATCTCCTTGATCTGCTGGGTGTCGTAGGCGGTCAGGCCCGCGAACACCAGCACGCCGATCGCCGAGATGGCGAACTGGAGCGCCGACGACTGCAGGAAGATGTTGACCAGCATCGCCAGGATCAGGCCCCACACGCCCATGATCAGGAACGAGCCGAAGCCCGACAGATCGCGCCTGGTGGTGTAGCCGTAGAGCGACAGCGCCAGGAAGGCGGTGGCGGTGATGAAGAAGGTCTGCACGATGGACGCGCTGGTGAAGACCAGGAAGATCGACGACAGCGAGATGCCCATCACGGCGGCGAAGGCCCAGAAGGTGGTCTGTGCGGTGGAGACGCTCATCCTGTCGACGCGGAAGGACAGGAAGAACACTATCGCCAGCGGCGCAAGCATCACGACCCAGCGCAGCGGCGAGCCGTAGAGGGCCGCGCCCAGCCCCGTCAGCATCTTGCCGTTGCCGAGCGTGGCGACGGCGGCGGCCGGGTCGGTGGTGGTGGCAAGCATCACGGTGCCGAGGGCGGCGAAGCCGGTGATCGCAAGACCGAGCGCCATCAGGTTGTAGACCCTGATCATGTAGGCGCGCAGGCCCTCGTCGATTGCGGCATCGGCGCGCGCACCGGCGGTCGCGACGCGAGCCTGGTAGTTGCGAAGATCAGCCATTGGTTCCTCTTTTCTGCTCATGTTCCGTCGGGTGTCGGGCACGCGCCCAGGCGCCGCTGGCGGAACTCCAGCATGCCTGTGGGCAAATATGATGGTTCTT
>JACZJD010000119.1 GCA_014860725.1 Aquamicrobium sp. | reverse complement strand
CCACGACGTGCTCAACGTCTTCATGTGCACCGGCTTCACCCGCGACACCGGGCAGTATTTCATGAAGGCGAGCCCGGTGCGGCCCGGCGACTATCTGGAGTTCTTCGCCGAGATCGACCTTCTCGGCTGCATGTCGGCCTGCCCCGGCGGCGATTGCTCGTCCGAGCATTCCTCCGACACCGCCGCCTGCCATCCGCTGGTGGTCGAGGTCCTAAAGCCCGCCCGCCTGCCGGAAGGCTGGGCCGCGCCCGCCGTCAACGGCTATGACGGCACGCACGGCGTCGGGACGTCCGGCCCCGCCACCTGACCGCCGCAGCGGACCGGGCTTGCGGCGCGGCGGTTTTGGACTATTGTCGCGCCGTCGTCGGTTCCCGGAAGGGACAAGAGGGAATACGGTCGGGACCCGGTCCGAAGCCGTAGCTGCCCCCGCAACTGTAGGCGGAGAGCCCGCCCCCGAAAGCCACTGGAGCGGCTGCTCCGGGAAGGTGGGGCAAGGCATCGACCCGCGAGCCAGGAGACCTGCCGCCGGCATCGAAGCAGCGCTTGCCCTCGGGTGGAGGGGGAGGAGCATCATGACCACGCTTTCCGACGCCTCCGTCGCGCCTTGCCGGACGACCCTCCATCCGGCGTCCCGTCGCAAGGATGACACGACATGAAGGACATCGAGCCGGCCGAGGCCGAGCGCCACAGGGCGAAGATGAAGCGGCGCAAGGCGGTGCAGGACGCCGAGGTCGCGCAGAAGACCATCGAGAAGGGCCTGCTCATCGTCAACACCGGGCCGGGCAAGGGCAAGTCCACCGCCGCCTTCGGGCTCGCCCTGCGCATGCTGGGCCACGGGCGGCGCGTCGGCGTCGTCCAGTTCATCAAGGGCGCGCGGCATACCGGCGAGAAGGACGCGCTGGAGACGTTCGGCGACCGGGTCGAATGGCACAGCATGGGCGAGGGCTTCACCTGGGACACCCAGGACCTCGCCCGCGACATCGCGGCCGCCGAACGCGCATGGCGGAAGGCCTGCGAGCTGATGGCCGATCCCTCCTTCGGCCTCGTCATCCTCGACGAGCTGAACATCGCGCTGCGCTACGGCTATCTCGACACCGACGCGGTGGTGGCGACGCTCGCGGCGCGCCGCGGCGACCTGCATGTGGCGGTCACCGGCCGCAACGCGCGGCCGGCGCTGGTGGAGGCCGCCGACCTCGTCACCGAGATGGGCGCGGTGAAGCACCATTTCGCGGCCGGCGTGAAGGCGCAGCCGGGCATCGAGTTCTGAAACGATGGCCGCCCGCGCGCTCATGTTCCAGGGCACCGGCTCCGACGTCGGCAAGTCGCTGATCGTCGCCGGGCTGGCGCGCGCGCTCGCCAATCGCGGCCTCGCCGTGCGCCCGTTCAAGCCGCAGAACATGTCGAACAACGCCGCCGTCACCGACGACGGCGGCGAGATCGGCCGCGCCCAGGCCTTGCAGGCGCGCGCCGCGCGGGTTCCCCCGAGCGTGCACATGAACCCCGTCCTCCTGAAGCCGCAAAGCGACGTCGGCGCGCAGGTCGTGGTGCAGGGCAGGGTCTTCGCCAATGCCGACGCCGCGCGCTACCAGACCGTGAAGCCGGATCTGATGCCGCATGTGCTCGACAGCTTCGCCCGGCTGCAGCGCGAGGCCGACATCGTGCTGGTCGAGGGCGCGGGCAGCGCCTCCGAGATCAACCTGCGCCGCAACGACATCGCCAATATGGGCTTTGCGCGCGCCGCCGGCGTGCCGGTGGTGCTGATCGGCGACATCGACCGCGGCGGCGTCATCGCCAGCCTCGTCGGCACGCGCCACGTGATCGAGCCGGAGGATGCGGCGATGATCCGCGGCTTCGTCGTCAACCGCTTCCGCGGCGATCCCGCCCTGTTCGCCGACGGCATGGCCGACATCGCCCGGCTGACGGGCTGGGAGGCGCTCGGCCTGGTGCCGCATTTCCCCGACGCCCGCAGGCTGCCGGCCGAGGACGCGCTCGGCCTCACCGGAAAGGATGCGGCGCGCGCTTCGGGCGGCCGCGTCCGCATCGCCGTCCCCATCCTGCCGCATCTGTCGAACTTCGACGACCTCGACCCGCTGGAGGCCGAGCCCGACGTCGAGCTGGTGCGCGTGTGGCCGGGCGAGGCGCTGCCCGGCGACGCCCGGCTGGTGCTGCTCCTCGGCTCCAAGGCCACCGTCTCCGACCTCGGCGTGCTGCGGCACGCGGGCTTCGATATCGACATCGCCGCGCATCTGCGCCGCGGCGGCCATGTGCTCGGCCTGTGCGGCGGCTACCAGATGCTCGGCCGTTGGGTCCGCGATCCGCAAGGCCGCGAGGGCATCGTGCGCGAGACGCCGGGCCTCGGCCTGCTCGACGTCGAGACGGTGATGGAAGACGACA
>JACZJD010000807.1 GCA_014860725.1 Aquamicrobium sp. | reverse complement strand
ACCTATATCCGGCGCAAGGTGCCGCTCTACGAGGTGCTCGCCGAGGAAGGGCTGGCGCTGATCGAGGCCAATGCCGACACGGTGCTGGAGGAGATCGGCATCGAGTTCCGCGACGACGCCGAGGCGCTGGCGCTGTGGAAGGAGGCGGGCGCCGAGGTGAAGGGGGAGCGCGTCCACTTCCCCAAGGGGCTGTGCCGGTCGCTGCTGAAGACCGCGCCTTCCGTCTTCACGCAGCATGCGCGCAATCCCGAGCGCTCGGTGCAGATCGGCGGCGACGCCACCGTATTCGCGCCCGTCTACGGGCCGCCCTTCGTGCGCGACCTCGACGGCAAGCGGCGCTACGCCACCATCGAGGATTTCCGCAACTTCGTCAGGCTCGGCTACATGGCGCCGTCGATCCACCATTCCGGCGGCACGCTGTGCGAGCCGGTCGACGTGCCTGTCAACAAGCGCCATCTCGACATGGTGCTGGCGCACATGACGCTGTCGGACAAGCCGTTCATGGGCTCCGTCACCGCGCCGGAGCGCGCCGAGGACACGGTGGCGATGGCGAAGATCCTGTTCGGCGACGATTTCGTCGACCGGAACACCGTCGTCATCAACCTCATCAACGCCAACTCGCCGATGGTGTTCGACGAGACGATGCTGGGCGCGGCCAAGGTCTATGCGCGGGCCAACCAGGCGACGATCATCACGCCCTTCATCCTCGCCGGCGCCATGAGCCCGGTGACGGTCGCCGGCACGCTGACGCAGGTGCTTGCCGAGGTGCTGGCCGGCGCGGCGTTCACCCAACTCGTCCGGCCCGGCGCGCCGGTGCTGTTCGGCACCTTCGCCTCGTCGATCTCGATGCAGTCGGGCGCGCCGACCTTCGGCACGCCGGAACCGTCGCTCGTCTCCTACGGCGCCGCGCAGCTCGCGCGCCGGCTCGGCCTGCCGTTCCGCACCGGCGGCTCGCTCTGCGCCTCCAAGATTCCCGACGCGCAGGCGGCCTACGAGAGCGCCAACACGCTGAACTCGACGCTGCTTGCCGGCACCAACTTCGTGCTGCATGCGGCCGGCTGGCTCGAGGGCGGGCTCGCCTCCTGCTACGAGAAGTTCATGATGGACATCGACCAGCTCGGCATGGCGCAGAAGTTCGCCGAGGGCGTCGATCTCTCCGAGAACGGGCAGGCGATGGACGCGATCCGCGAGGTCGGGCCCGGCAGCCACTATCTCGGCTGCACGCACACGCAGGCCAATTTCCAGACCGCCTTCTACCGCTCGGCCATTGCCGATAACAACTCGTTCGAGCAGTGGCAGGCCGAGGGCGAGAAAACCGCGCCGCAGCGCGCCAACGAGATGGCGCGGCGGTGGCTGGCGAGCTACGAGGCGCCGGCGCTCGATCCCGGCATCGCCGAGGGGCTGCGCGACTTCGTGGCGCGCAGGAAGGCGTCGATGCCCGACGCCTTCACATGAAGGGAGCCCGTCTCAGGCCGGGCGAAAGTGGCCGAGATCATCCACCGCGAGGTCTGGCGCAGCGCCGTCAGGCCGGCCGATGAGCGCTGACCCCGTCGGCGTCGCCGCCGCGACGCTCAGCGCAAGCGGACTGATCCTGCGCGGCGGCTTCAACTTCGCCGATGGCGAGGCGCGGCCGCAGGGGCCGGACGGAGCGCCGGCAAGGGCCGTGCTTCTGGTCGGCAATGGCGGCGCGGCCTACTGGCGGCATTTCTCGCGCTGGCTGGAGGGCCGGCCGACGCCGGCCGACAACCCGCTCGACACGTGGTCGCGCGCGGTGATCGGCGAGGCGGCGGGCCTGATCGGCGCGCGGGTCGCGATGCCCAGCGACCGGCCGTTCCTGCCGTTCCAGCAATGGGCGATGCGGGCGGAAGGGCTGAAGCCGTCGCCGCTCGGCCTTCTCATGCATCCGCGCTTCGGCCTGTGGCATGCCTATCGCGGCGCGCTGCTGCTCGGCGTCGGGATTTCGGGTCGGGACCTTCATGCACTGAATCAGGCGGCTGCCGATCCGATTCACCTGTGCGACCTATGTAGCGGAAAACCCTGCCTGAATGCCTGTCCGGTCTCGGCGTTCGCGGACGGCGGATTCGCCTACGAGGCCTGCGTAGCGCATGTGCGGAGCGCGGAAGGGGCGGCGTGCCGCGACGGCTGCCTCGCCCG
>JACZJD010000806.1 GCA_014860725.1 Aquamicrobium sp. | reverse complement strand
GTCGACCGACGCGGTGCTCAACCTGACCACCGGCGGCGGTCTCGGCATGACCCTCGACGAGCGGCTCGCGCCGGCACACCGGGCAAGGCCCGAGGTCACCAGCCTGAACATGGGCTCGATGAACTTTTCGGTCGCCCAGCTCGGCTCCAAGTTCACCAAGTGGAAGCACGAGTGGGAGAAGCCCTACGTCGAAGGTTCCTGGAAGACGATCTACCCGAACAGCTTCGACATGATCGAACGCATCATGGTCGAGGTCGGCCGCGCCTACGGCACCCGCTTCGAGTTCGAGTGCTACGATATCGGCCATCTCTACAACCTGAAGATGTTCGTCGACCGCGGCCTCGTCGACCCGCCCTTCTTCATCCAGGGCATCTTCGGCATCGCCGGCGGCATGGGCGCCGACTACGACAACCTGATGTTCTTCAAGCAGACCGCAGACCGCCTGTTCGGCTCCGACTACCGCCTGTCGTCCTTCGGCATCGGCAAGGCGCAGATGGGCTTCCTCACCATGACGGCGCTGCTCGGCGGCAACGTCCGCGTCGGGCTGGAGGACTCTCTCTACATCGGCCGCGGCCAGCTCGCCCGCTCCAACGCCGAGCAGGTGGCGAAGATCCGCCGCATCGTCGAGGAGCTCGGCATGGAAATCGCGACGCCCGCCGAGGCGCGCGCCATCCTCAACCTCAAGGGCGGCGACGCCGTCGGCTTCTAGGATTTCGTGCAGTAGACTGCCAACAATGGGAGAAGAGTCATGAAACGTCGTCAATTCTTCGCAGCGACCGCCGCAGCGGCGGCGGGAACCGTTGCGCTCGCCGCCCCGGCCATCGCGCAATCGACCTTCCGCTGGCGGATGGCCAACCTCTATCCGCGCGGCGTCTCGTTCGGCGTCGCCTACGAGGCCTTCACCAATCGGGTCGCGGCGGCCACCGGCGGCCGGCTGGTCATCGAGAACGTCTATGACGGCGAGGGCGTCGGAGCCACGGAGGTGCTGTCCGCGGTCAAGAGCGGCCTCGTCGAGATGGGTTCGCCCTACATGGCGCTGCATGCCGGCGAACTGCCGGCCGGCGTCGTCGAACTCGGCCTGCCCGGCGGCCCGGAGCGCTTCGACCAGATCTTCACCATGGGATCGAAGGGCGGCTGGAACGAAATCCTCAAGGAGATCTACGGCGCCCAGGGCATCGTCCATCTTGGCGACGTCCTCCAGCCGGGCGTCTATCTGCTCACCAAGAAGCCGATCAACACGCTCGCCGACCTCGCCGGCATGAAGCTGCGCGCGCCGGGGGCCTATGGCAGCCACATGCGCGAACTCGGCGTGGCGCCGGTAACCATGGCCTTCGCCGAGGTCTACACCAGCCTCGCCACGGGCGTGATCGATGGCTGCGCCAGCTCCAACCTCGTCGATTACCGCGACGGCAAGTGGTACGAGCAGGCGAAGTACCTCTATCCGCTGCCGCTCTCGGGTGCGCAGGCAGCCCCGGTGATCGTCAACAAGGCCGCCTGGGAGACGCTGCCCGCGGATCTCCAGGCGGCGCTCGCCTCCATCAATGTCGAGCATTGCTGGGAGCATGCCAGCCTGTCGATCATGACGGTCGGCGAGGCGGTCGAGCAGATGAAGGCCGCCGGCGCGCAGTTCACGGCGGCGCCGTCGGACAAGGATCGCCAGAAGTGGAGGGCGGCTGCGGCCAAGGTCTGGGAGGAGTTTGCCGCCGCCGATCCGGGCTCGAAGAAGCTCATCGACGCGCAGGCCGCGTTCCTCGCCAGGATCGGCGCCTGATCGCCGATGGAGCGCCTGCGTGAGGTCGCGGCCGCCATCGACGCCCTGAGCGAGCGCACGGGCCGCGCGCTCAGCTGGCTGATGCCGGCGATGGTGGTCGTGATCGCGGTCGAGGTGGTGGCGCGGTACGTCTTTGCCGCGCCAACCATCTGGGCCTACGACAGCGCGCTCATCCTCTATGCCTGGTTGGGGCTCGTGGGCGGCGCCTTCGCCATGAAGCGCGGCGCCCACATCCGCGTCGACCTGTTCACCGCGAACCTGTCGCCGCGCGGGCAGGCACTGCTCGAGCTGCTCGGGGCGCCCTTCGTCGCCTTCTTCCTCGTCCTCGTCG
>JACZJD010000805.1 GCA_014860725.1 Aquamicrobium sp. | reverse complement strand
CATGAGCGAAGCGGCGGCCGAGGGACCGACCGGGGCGAGGCCGTTCTCGCTCTTCGAGCGCATGGTGGCGTGGCGCTACCTGCGCTCGCGCCGCAAGGACACGGTCATCTCCGTCATCTCGCTGATCTCGTTCACCGGCATCATGCTGGGCGTCGCGACCCTCATCATCGTCATGGCGGTGATGAACGGCTTCCGCGCCGAGCTCCTGTCGCGCATCCTCGGCGTCAACGGCCACCTCGTCGTCCAGCCCATCGACCGCGCCTTCGACGACTATGCCGAGGTCGCCGGCCGCATCAACGGCGTGCCGGGCGTGCGCTACGCCATCCCGCTGATCGAGGGGCAGGTGCTGGCCACCGGCCGCATCGGCGCCGGCACCGGCGCGCTGGTGCGCGGCATCCGCGAGGACGACATCGCCAAGCTCGATTTCGTCGCCAGGAACATCCGCCAGGGCTCGCTCGTCGGTTTCGCCACCGGCGAGGGCGTCGCCGTCGGCAGGCGCATGGCGGAAAATCTCGGCCTCGCCGTCGGCGACGGCATCCAGCTCGTCGCGCCCGAGGGCGACGTCACGCCGTTCGGCGTCACGCCGCGGCAGAAGATCTACCCCGTCGTGGCCATCTTCGAGATCGGCATGTCGGAGCTCGACGCCTCGATCATCTACATGCCGCTCGAGGAGGCGCAGCTCTACTTCAACGCCGAGGGGCTGGCCCAGACTGTCGAGGTGTTCATCGACAACCCCGACGCGGTCGACAGCCTGCGCGGCCCGATCGAGGCGGCCGCCGAGCGGCAGGTCTATCTGACCGACTGGCGGCAGCGCAACCAGACCTTCTTTTCCGCGCTTCAGGTCGAGCGCAACGTCATGTTCATGATCCTGACGCTGATCGTGCTCGTGGCCGCGCTCAACATCATCTCCGGCCTGATCATGCTGGTGAAGGACAAGGGCCGCGACATCGCCATCCTGCGCACCATGGGCGCGACGAGCGGCTCGGTGATGCGCATTTTCATGATGACCGGGGCGGCGATCGGCGTCACCGGCACCGTCGCCGGCGTCGTGCTCGGCATCGTCGTGTGCCTGAACGTCGAGCGGATACGGCAGTTCTTCTCCTGGCTTTCGGGGACGACGCTGTTCAACCCCGAGCTCTATTTCCTCAGCCAGCTTCCGGCCAAGATGGATGCGGGCGAGACCGTTTCCGTGGTGCTGATGGCGCTGACGCTGTCGTTCATCGCGACGCTGTTCCCCGCCTGGCGCGCGGCGAAGCTCGATCCCGTCGAGGCGCTGCGGTACGAATGATGGCGGACGGCGCGGTGCTGGAACTCAAGGCGATCGAGCGGCGCTACGACGAGGGCGAGCGCAAGCTCGTGATCCTCGACCGCGCCGACTTCACGCTGCGGCGCGGCGAGATGGTGGCGCTGGTCGCGCCCTCGGGCGCGGGCAAGTCGACGCTGCTGCACACGGCCGGCCTGCTGGAGCAGCCCGACGGCGGCGACGTGGTGGTCGCCGGCCGCTCCTGCCTCGGCCTCTGCGACGACGACCGCACCGCGATCCGCCGCAACGACATCGGCTTCGTCTACCAGTTCCACCATCTGCTGCCCGAGTTCACCGCGCTCGAGAACGTGATGATGCCGCAGCTCGTGCGCGGGCTCGGTGACGCCGAGGCGCGCACGCGCGCCATGCAGCTCCTCGACTACATGAAGATCGGCGAGCGCGCCGAGCATCGCCCGGCCGAGCTGTCGGGCGGCGAGCAGCAGCGCGTCGCCATCGCCCGCGCCGTCGCCAACGCGCCGCTGATCCTCTTGGCCGACGAGCCGACGGGCAATCTCGACCCGGCGACCGCGTCCTATGTGTTCGATGCGCTGGAGGCGCTGGTGAGGCAGTCGGGCCTCTCGGCGCTGATCGCCACCCACAATCACGACCTCGCGGCGCGGATGGACCGCCGCGTCACGCTCGACAAGGGCAAGATCGTCGATTTCTGAAGCGCCGATTTCTGAAACGAACCCGCCGGCCGCAGGCTCCGCCGCCCCTGAAATGGCGGAGCCGGCCCTTTGGGGAAGGGCCGGCTCCTGAACCCGGT
>JACZJD010000804.1 GCA_014860725.1 Aquamicrobium sp. | reverse complement strand
AGCGCGAGGCCCGGCTGCGCGGCGAGTTTCCTCAATGCGAGCATGTCGTTTCCTGAAAGCCGGTCGTCGGGAAGGACGGGCCGGGAGGGCGCTTCCGCCTCCCCGGCCCGTCGTCATTCCATGGGGTCAGATGTCGCCGCGCGCGCCCCAGCCCGGCAGCGGCACAGCCTTGACCTCGGAGATGCCGAACGGGTCGGGCGCGACGGTCTTGATCTGCCGGCTCTGCCACTGGTCGAAGGTGGGGAAGGCGCGGGTGTTGTTCTGCGTCTCGGGATCGAACTTGACGCCCCAGCCGACGATGGTCGAGCCGATCGGCTTGTCGAGCGCGAGCGCGGCCTCGCGGATCGCCTGCGTGTCCATCGAGCCGGCGGCCGGCAGGATGTCCTTGAGCACCGTCCACATGGCGTTGAAGCCCATGCCGGTATGCGCGGAGGCCTTGCGGCCGTCGAAGCGCTTCTCGTGCTCGGCATGGAAGCGTTCGAACAGCGTCGCGGTCTCCGGCGCCAGCCCGTCCTTGTTGATGTAGACCGAGGTGCCGGCGTTGAGGATGCCGTTGACGTCGTCGCCGAGCGCGTCGGCGAACTCGTTGACGTTGTGGGCGCCGCCATTGCCGATCATCGCCTTGACGTCGAGCCCCGCCTCGCGCGCCTGGCGCCAGAACAGGATGCCGTCCGGCGTATACTGGCAGACGATCAGCACGTCGGGCTGGAGCTGCCTGTAGCGCTGCACCATCGAGGAGAGGTCGGTGGTCTTGTAGCTGTAGGAGGTGGCGTCCACCACCTGCACGCCCGCGCCGTCGAGCACGGCGCGCGCCGCCTCGCCCACGGCCGTGCCGTAGGAGCTGTCCTCGTAGAGCAGCGCCACCTTCAGGTCGCCGGCGGCGATGCCGAGCCTGGGCGCGACCGTGTCGAGCATGAACTGCGCCGCGCCGCCGCCGAGCGCGGAAGCCGGGTAGATGAAGCGGAACAGGTACTTGAAGCCGCGTTCAGTGATGTCGTTGGCGACCGCGCCCTGCTCGAAATAGACGACGCGGTTGCGCTCGGCCACCTGGCTCGCGGCGAAGGAGATCGACGAGGCGTAGGAGCCCATGATCACCTTGACGTTGTTGGTGGTGATGAGGCGCGTGGCCTGCGAGGTCGCCTCGGTGGACGACGGCACGTCGACCACGACGAGCTCGGCCGGCTTGCCGAACACGCCGCCGTCCTCGTTGACGAGCTGCTTCGCGAGCTCGAAGCCGCGCATCACGTCGTTGCCGAGCGAGGCGAGCGGCCCCGACAGCGGCAGGAGCACGCCGAGCCTGGCGACGTCGTCGGCGCGCGCGGCGTGCACGAAGGGCATGGGCAGGGCGGATGCGCCCGCGGCGGCGATGGCGTATTTTCCGAACGTGCGTCTGGTGATGGTCATGGTTGCTACTCCTCCGTTGAACTCAGTCCGAGATAGATGCGGCGCACCTCCTCGTTGCCCTGCAATTCCTTGCCGGTGCCCGAGAGGGCGACGCGCCCGTGCTGGATGACGTAGGCCCGGTCGGCGACCGACAGGGCCTGGTTGACGTTCTGCTCGACGAGCAGCAGCGTCACGCCGAGATCGCCGATCGCCCGGATCGCGTCGTAGACGCGCGAGATCATCACCGGGGCGAGGCCCAGCGACACCTCGTCGAGCATCAGCACCTCGGGCGTGGCGACGAGCCCGCGCGCGATGGCGCACATCTGCTGCTGCCCGCCCGAGAGCGTGCCGCCGAGCTGCTCGGAGCGCTCCTTGAGGATCGGGAACAGCCGGTAGACGTATTCGAGCCGCTCGGCGAGGTGCGGCCGCGCCCGCTTCGAATAGGCGCCGATCTCGAGGTTGCGCCGCACCGACATGCGCGGGAACAGGCGGCGGCCCTCCGGCACCATGATCAGGCCCTTCTCGACCATCTCGTGCGCCTGCCGGCCGGCCAGCTCCTCGCCCTTCAGACGGATGGAGCCTTGCGTCGGGCGGATCGCGCCGGAGATGGCGCGCAGCAGCGTGGTCTTGCCGGCGCCGTTCGAGCCGACGATGGCGACGATCTCGCCCGGCTCCAGCTTGAGGTCGATGCCGAACAGCACCTGGGCGTCGCCGTAGCCGGCGTGGAGGTCGGTGACTTCAAGCATGGCCGGCCGCGCCTCCGTCGCTTTCCGCCGCGGTGCCGAGATAGGCCTTCACGACCTCGGGTTCGTCCATGACGGCCTGCGGCAGCCCGTCGGCGATCTTCACCCCGTGGTCGAGCACGACGATGCGGTCGCAGATCTTCATCACGGCGTGCAGGTTGTGCTCGACGAACAGCACCGTGGTGCCGTCGTCGCGCACCTGTGACACCAGCTCCAGCATGCGGTTGACCTCGGCGTGGTTGAGCCCGGCCATGACCTCGTCGAGCAGGATCATCCGCGGCTCGGTGGCGAGCGCGCGCGCCACCTCCAGCCGCTTGCGCTCGGCCGTGGTC
>JACZJD010000803.1 GCA_014860725.1 Aquamicrobium sp. | reverse complement strand
GCGCCCGGTCGGGCAGATGGGCAGTGCGCAGGTCCTGCCCCAGCGCGGAAGGATCGCGGATGACGAGCACGCCGCCGTCGCCGGCAGGCTCGGCCGGCGGATCGACGCGGATGATCGAGGGGCCGCCGCCGTCGCCCGTGCGCGACGGGTAGGCGGCTGCCGACGGCGCGGCACCGGCCGGCGCGGCAACCACTGTCTCGGGCGTCGAGACCACGACCTGCGGCGGGCTGCGGAACGGCGTCTCGCGCAGGGCGATCGCCGCCGACACGGCGACGACGCACAGCCCCGCCGCCGCCATGGCGAGCTGGCCGCGGCGCAGCGGCACGCGCGGGCCGTGCCGGTCCTGCCGGCGGCCGTCGAGGCCGAGCGGCCTCTCGATGTCCCTTCCGGGATCCTTGTCGGGGAGGGGCTTCTTCACGGGCTAGGACCGCGTCCCTGCATCAGATGAACGGCTTGGTACTGCGCACCGACACATGAACGAAAGCGGCAGGCATTGGCAGGCAACGGCTCCCGCCCGGAGGCGGGAGCCGGAATTGGCTCAGCGGTTGAGCGCCGCCTTGTCCGGGCTCGGCGGGAAGGCCGGGTCGGCCCGCACGCCGCGGATCAGGTCGAAGGCGTAGTTCAGCTGGACGTCGTCCTTCGGGTCCGGCGGCACATAGGCGGCCGAGCCGGAGCCGGCGTCGTCCTCCTGGGTGCCGCGGATGTGGCCCTTCAGCTCCGACTCGCCGCGCGACACGTCGCGGCCGAGCATGTCCTCGGGCAGCGGCTGCTCGACCTTGATGTCGGGCGTGATGCCCTTGCCCTGGATCGAGGTGCCGGCCGGCGTGTAGTAGAGCGCCGTCGTCAGCCGGAGCGCGCCGCTTTCGGCGAGCGGGATGATCGTCTGCACCGAGCCCTTGCCGAAGGACTGCGTGCCGAGCACGGTGGCGCGGCGGTGGTCCTGCAGGGCGCCGGCCACGATCTCCGAGGCGCTGGCGGAGCCGCCATTGATCAGCACGATCATCGGCTTGCCGTCGGTGCGGTCGCCGGAGCGGGCGTCGAAGCGGGTGATGTTCTTCGGGTCGCGGCCGCGCGTCGAGACGATCTCGCCGCGGTCGAGGAAGGTGTCACTGACGCTCACCGCCTGGTCGAGCAGGCCGCCGGGGTTCAGGCGCAGGTCGAGCACGTAGCCCTTGAGCCTGTCGTCCGGGATCTGCTTGCGGATGTCGTCGATCGCCGCCTGCAGGTCGTCGAAGGTCTTCTCCGTGAAGGAGTTGATCTTGATGTAGCCGATGTCCTCCTCGGCGCGGTGGCGCACCGCCCTGACCTTGATGGTGTCGCGGACGATCGTCAGCTTGATCGGCTCCGTCGCGCCCTCGCGCAGGATCGTCAGCTCGATCGGCGTGTTGACCGCGCCGCGCATCTTGTCCACCGCCTCGGCGAGGGTGAGGCCGCGGACCTCCTCGCCGTCGATCTCGGCGATCAGGTCGCCGGCCAGCACGCCGGCGCGCTCGGCGGGCGTGCCCTCGATCGGCGCGATCACCTTGACCAGCTCGTTCTCCATCGTCACCTCGATGCCGAGGCCGCCGAACTCGCCGCGGGTCTGCACCCGCATGTCCTTGGCCGCCTCCGGGTTGAGGTAGGAGGAATGCGGATCGAGCGAGGTGAGCATGCCGTTGATGGCGCTCTCGACGAGCTTCTTCTCCTCGGGCGGGGTGACGTACTGGGCGCGCACCCGCTCGAAGATGTCGCCGAAGATGGCGAGCTGGCGATAGGTCTCCGAGCCGGCGGCATTGGCCGTGGCGCCGCCCGTGCCATGCACGAAGCTCATGGCGGATGCGCCAATGACCGCGCCGGCCAGCAGAAGCGACAATGACCTACGAATCATTTCCTGTCCTTCCAGTAGTGCGCTCCGCCCACCATGGGGCAGGATCGACGGGTTTTCCTTCCTTGCGGAACTCGACGTAGAGCTCCGGTCCGCCGCCCGCCTCCGAAAAGGCCACGGCGCTCGCAACCCTCGCTTCCCCCATCAGGCCGACAGGCTCGCCCGCCAGCACCGTCTGGCCGGGAGACACGCTGATTCTGCCCATTCCCGCCAGAACGATATGATAGCCCTCGCCGGCGTTGAGGATCAAGAGTTGGCCGTAGGAGCGGAACGGTCCCGCATAGAGGATCGAGCCGTCCACCGGCGCCGTCACGATTGCCGCCGAATGTGTCGCAAGCATGTCGCCCTGCAAGATGCCGCCGCTGCCGTCGCCCTCGCCGAAGCGGCGCTCGACGCGGCCGGCGACCGGCAGGGCGAGCCGCCCCCTCATCGCGGAAAAGGGCATGGTCGAGACGTTGAAAGGCGTGCGTTCGCCGGGCGCTACGCCGCTTGCGGCCGCTTCCTGCTCGGCGCGCAGGGCGGCGATCTCGATTTCGCCTTCCAGCGCCTCGATCAGCTCGCCGAGCGAGCTCGCCTCCGTCGCGAGGGCGGCGGCGCGGGCCTGTTCCTCGGCCAGCATCTCCTCGGATTTCGTCTGCAGCCGGCGCTTCTCATCAAGAAGAAGTGATAGGCGACGCTGCTCCTCGGCCTGGTTGGCCACGGTCTCCATCAGCCGCGCCCGCTCGCTTTCGATCTCGGCCGCGATGCGCTGCAATTCGCGCAGGTCGGCGATCAGGATCTCGGTCTCGCCGCGCAGCTCGGGCACCACGGCGGCGAGCAGGATCGACGAGCGCACCGACGACAGCGCATCCTCCGGCCGCACCAGAATGGCCGGCGGCGGGTTGAGGCCCATGCGCTGCAGCGCGCCCAGCACCTCGGCCAGCACGCCGCGACGCTCGGCGAGCGAGGCGCGCAGCCCGTCCTCCTGGACGGCGAGGTCGTCCAGCCTGAACGCGATGTCGCCGATCTCGCGGGAGAGCTTGCGCTCGGTCTTGGCCGCCTGCACCAGCGCGGCCGACAGCGAGGCGTTGTCCTTGCGGATCGACGCGATCTCGGCGGCGATCTCGGCAGCGCGCTCCTCCGAGAGCGTCAGCGCCTGAAGGATGCGCTGGCGCTCGGTCTCGCTCTCGGTGCGCCGCGCCTCGAGCTCGGCGGCCGTCTGGCCCTGGGCTTGCGCCTGCGCGCACGGCAGCGACAGGCCGAGCGCGAGCGCGGTCCATGCCGAAAGGAGAACAGTGCGCAGTGCCGTGGTCGTCATGATCCGTGTTTCGGTCCGGGCTCGCCCCGGCAGCGCAAGGCTAGGGCCGCTTCGTTAACGAACCATCAACCATGGTTGCCCGGCCGCGCGCAATGCGGCGCGTCAACTGCGGTGATAGGGATGGCCAGCAAGGATGGTGGCGGCGCGATAGAGCTGCTCGGCCAGCATGACGCGCACGAGCTGGTGCGGCCAGGTCTGCGCGCCGAAGGAGATGACGAGATCGGCCGCGTCCCGCGACGCGGCGTCGTGGCCGTCCGGCCCGCCGACGGCGAGGACGAGATGCCGGCGGCCATTGTCGCGCAGGGCGGCGATGCGGGCGGCGAGGTCTTCGGAGGAG
>JACZJD010000802.1 GCA_014860725.1 Aquamicrobium sp. | reverse complement strand
ATCCTGACCGGACGCGAAAAGGGCCGCGAGCGCAGCGAGACGCTGGCCGGGCTGGCGGACGGCTCCATAGACATCGTGGTAGGCACGCACGCGCTGTTCCAGGAGGCGGTGGCGTTCAGGAACCTCGCCTTAGCGGTGGTCGACGAGCAGCACCGCTTCGGCGTCCACCAGCGGCTCGCCATCACCGCCAAGGGCGACGCGCCCGACATGCTGGTGATGACGGCGACGCCGATCCCGCGCACGCTGGTGCTCACCGCCTTCGGCGACATGGACGTGTCGCGGCTGACGGAGAAGCCGGCCGGCCGCCAGCCGATCCAGACCGTGACGCTGCCGCTCGAACGCCTGTCGGAGCTGGTCGAGCGCATGCGCCGCGCCGTCGCCGAGGGGCAGAAGGTCTACTGGATCTGCCCGCTGGTCGAGGAATCGGAAGAGGTCAAGCTGATGTCGGTCGAGGACCGCTTCGCCTCGCTGAAGCCGGTCTTCGGCGACGCGCTCGGCCTGATCCACGGCCGGATGAGCGGCCGCGACAAGGACGAGGCGATGCGCGCCTTCAAGGACGGCGAGACGCGGATTCTCGTCGGCACCACGGTCATCGAGGTCGGCGTCGACGTGCCCGACGCCACCATCATCGTCATCGAGCATGCCGAGCGCTTCGGCCTCGCCCAGCTCCACCAGTTGCGCGGCCGCGTCGGCCGCGGCTCGAAGGCATCGTCCTGCGTGCTGCTCTACAAGGAGCCCTTGGGCGAGGTGGCGAAGAAGCGCCTTTCCGTCATGCGCGAGACCGAGGACGGCTTCCGCATCGCCGAGGAGGACCTGAAGCTGCGCGGCGAAGGCGAACTCCTCGGCACCCGCCAGTCGGGCACGCCGGGCTTTCGCGTCGCCCGGCTGGAACGACATGGCGACCTGCTGGAAATCGCCCGCGACGACGCGCGGCTGATGCTGGAGCGCGACCCGGAACTGCGCTCCGAACGCGGCGAGGCGCTGCGCGTGCTCCTCTACCTCCACGGCCGCGACGACGCCGTCAGGCTGCTGCGGGCGGGATAGCGGTCACTTCTGACACCGACGCGCGCGTCTTCTCCACCGTCATCCCGGCCAAGGCCGCGAAGCGGCCGCCGAGCCGGGACCCATTGGCCCGAACATCGTCGGGCACGGCCCGGTCCTCATCTTGGTGCTTGGCAAGAAGGCCGCGCGAACCCGCCACCCGGCCGTGCTGCTCAATGGGTCCCGGCTCTCGCTTCGCTCGGCCGGGATGACGGCGGTGGAAGTGCGGCGCGCGCCCGGGACACGGAAACGATCTCAATCTCCACACGGCTGCATGGCAAGGATGGCATGCCGACGCGGGCGGTGTGGCAGCTACTCCACCGTCACCGACTTCGCCAGATTGCGCGGCTGGTCGACGTCCGTGCCCATGAACACGGCGGTGTAGTAGGCCAGCATCTGGATCGGCAGCGCGTGGACGATGGGCGCGACGATCTCCGGCGTGTCGGGCACCACGATGGTGTCGAGCGTCTCGACCGTCGCGTGCGCCGCGCCCTTGGCGTCGGTGATGAGGATGATCTTGCCGCCGCGCGCCGCCACTTCCTGCATGTTCGACACGGTCTTGTCGAAGATGCGGTCGTGCGGCGCGATGACGATCACCGGCATCTTCTCGTCGATCAACGCGATCGGCCCGTGCTTCAGCTCGCCCGCCGCATAGCCCTCGGCGTGGATATAGGAGATTTCCTTGAGCTTCAGCGCGCCTTCGAGCGCCAGCGGATAGTTGGTGTCGCGCCCGAGATAGAGCACGTGCTTGTAGTGCGACAGCTCCCGCGCCAGCTTCTCGATCTGGGCGCTGAGCTTCAGCGTCTGGTTGGCGAGCTTCGGCGCTTCCGAAAGCTGGCGCACCAGCGCCCGTTCCTCCTCGCGCGTGACATGGCCGCGCGCCGCCGCGGCGCGCACGGCGAGCGAGGCGAGCACCGAAAGCTGGCAGGTGAACGCCTTGGTCGAGGCGACGCCGATCTCCGGGCCGGCGAGCGTCGGGAACGTGCCGTCCGACTCGCGCGCGATGGTCGATTCCCGCACGTTGACGATGGCGCCGATCGGCACGCCCTCGCGCCGGCAATAGCGCAGCGAGGCGAGCGTGTCGGCCGTCTCGCCCGACTGCGAGATGAAAAGTGCTGCGCTTTCCCTCGACAGCGGCATCTCGCGGTAGCGGAACTCCGACGCGATATCGATGTCCACCGGCAGCCGCGCATAGCGCTCGAACCAGTATTTCCCGACCAGCCCCGCGAGATAGGCGGTGCCGCAGGCCGAGATGGCCAGCCGGTCGATCCTGCCGAAGTCGAACGGCGTGTCGAACTGCCTGGCCGTACCGGTGGTGAAGTCGAGATAGTGCGCCAGCGTATGCGAGATCACCTCCGGCTGCTCATGGATCTCCTTCTCCATGAAGTGCCGGTAGTTGCCCTTGTCGACGAGATAGGAGGTGCCGATGGACTGGCGCTTCTGCCGCTCGACGCGGTTGCCGTCGATGTCGAAGATTTCGATGCTCTCGCGGCGCACCACAGCCCAGTCGCCGTCCTCGAGATAGGTGATGGCATTGGTGAAGGGCGCCAGCGCAATGGCGTCGGAGCCGAGATACATCTCGCCCTCGCCATGGCCGACGGCGAGCGGCGGGCCGTTGCGCGCGCCGATGATCAGGTCTTCCTCGCCGCGGAACATGATGGCGAGCGCGAACGCGCCCTCGAGCTGCTTCAGCGCCGCATGCGCGGCCTCGACCGGCGGCAGGCCCTTCTTCAGCTCGCGCGTGACGAGATGGGCGACGACCTCGGTGTCGGTCTGCGACGTGAACTCGTAGCCGTCGGCGATCAGCGAGGCGCGCAGCTCGGCGAAGTTCTCGATGATGCCGTTGTGGACGATGGCGACGTCGCCGGAGAAATGCGGATGCGCGTTGGTCTCGTTGGGAACGCCGTGGGTGGCCCAGCGGGTGTGGCCGATGCCGATCGTGCCTTCGAGCGGCTCGGCGGCCAGCCGGCGCTCCAGATTGACGAGCTTGCCCTCGGCGCGGCGGCGGCCGAGCCTGCCGTGGTCGATGGTGGCGACGCCGGCCGAATCGTAGCCGCGATATTCGAGCCGCTTCAGCGCATCGACGATCAGAGGCGCAACGGGCGCGCGCCCGACAATCCCGACAATCCCGCACATGCTCAGGTCGTTCCTTCCCGCTGGCCTTCCCGCTGAAGACGCCGGATTGTTAGTGATCCGGCGACTCCGGCGAAAGTCACATATGGTTTCCGTTCATATCGTCGCAAGTGCGGCATGAAACGGGCCGCGCGACCGTCGCCGGGCAGGATAGACGAACTTGCTTAACGGTCCTTCCTGCCCAGCTTCTCGCGCAGGCGGCGGCCGAGACCGTCCTTGTTCTCCTGCCGCGCACGGCCGAAGGCGAGCGCGTCGTCCGGCACGTCCTGCGTCACCACGGAGCCGGAGGCGACATAGGCCCCCGCCCCGATCGTCACCGGCGCCACCAGCGCCGAGTTGGAGCCGATGAAGGCGCCCGCGCCGATCTCGGTATGGTGCTTGGAGAAGCCATCATAGTTGCAGGTGATGGTGCCGGCGCCGATGTTGGCGCCCGCGCCGATATGCGCGTCGCCGATATAGGTCAGGTGGTTGACCTTGGCGCCGGCGTCGATCACCGCCTTCTTGACCTCGCAGAAGTTGCCGACCTTGGCCTTCTCGCCGAGCTCGGCCCCCGGCCGCAGCCGCGCGAACGGCCCGACCTCGGCGCCGGGGCCGATCCGCGCGCCCTCGATATGCGAGAAGGCGCGGATGCGCGCACCCGCCGCTATCGACACACCGGGACCGAAGACGACGTTCGGCTCGATGGCGACGTCCGGCTCGATCTCGGTGTCGTGGCAAAGATGCACCGTCTCCGGCGCGGCCATCGTCACGCCCGACAGCATGAGCGCGCGGCGGCGGCGGCTCTGCCACACCGCCTCGGCCTCGGCCAGTTCCAGCCGCGTGTTGATGCCGAGCAGGCTTTCGTAGGGCGCCTCGGTCGCCCGCACCGACAGGCCGCGCGACGCCGCGATCTCGACGATGTCGGTCAGGTAGTATTCGCCCTTGGCATTGGCGTTGCCGACCGCGTCGAGCAGCGTCAGCGCATGCCGGCCGGACACCGCCATCAGCCCGCCATTGCAGAACGCGATGGCCCGCTCGGCCTCGGAGGCGTCCCTGTCCTCGCGGATGGCGACGAGCGCCCCGTCCTTCACGATCAGGCGGCCGTAGCCGGCGGGATCGGGCGCATGAAAGCCCATCACCACCACGTCCGCGCCCGCCGCGAGGCCGGCGCGCAGGTCGGCCAGCGCCTGCGGCTCGATCAGCGGCGTGTCGCCGAACAGGATCAGGACGTCGTCGTAGCCGCGTGCGATCTTCTCGCGGGCGGCGAGAACGGCATGCGCCGTGCCCAGCCGCTCGGACTGGAGAAAAACCTCGGCCTCCGGCGCGAAAGGCGCGACCGCCTTCTTTACGGCCTCCGCCTCGCGGCCGACGACCACCGCCACCTCGACGCCGGGCTCCCGCCGCGCCGCCTTCGCCACATGGCCGATCAGCGACAGGCCGGCGACCTCGTGCAGCACCTTCGGCTTCGCGCTCTTCATGCGCGTGCCCTCGCCGGCGGCGAGAATGACGGTGAGGCAGCTTCTCTGGGTCATGGGAGACTCTCGGTCAGGGAAATCGCGGCACGTCTAGTAGCATTCCCGCCGGCGCATCGCTACGCCGGCGCTGCGTCGGCGATCCTGAACTGGACCGAGCGCGAGCCGTTCCACCAGTTGGACGACAGGTTGCCGACGACATGGACGGCGCCGCCGCGATTGGCGAACAGGAAATCGCCGAGCCCGGTCTCGACCGCGCGGAACGCCATCGCCTGCAGCCGCCCGCCGGACGGCGAGCGCAGATCGGCGCGGATGTGGTTGGCGCCGACCTGCCGCACATCGACGAGCGTATGCCGCGGCAGCGCCAGCACCGGCTGCGCGTGGCCGGAGCCGTAGGGACCGGCGCTGTCGATGAGGTCGACGAGGTCGAAAGTCGCGCCCTCGGCGGAAAGGGCGGCGTCGATCTCCAGCACCTCCTCGCCGCGCAGGCGGTTGACCTCGTCGGCCGCCCACTCCTCGAAGAAGGCGCGCAGCTCGCCGAGCCGGGCGCGCTCGACGGTGATGCCGGCCGCATGGTGCGCGAGGCGGTGGCGCGCGGGCTGCTGGTCAAGGGCGGCGGCCACGCCATGGCGGCCGGCATCACCGTCGAGCGCGCCCGGCCCGGCGAGCTGCGCGCCTTCTTCGAGGAGTGGGCGGCCGACGAGGTCAACCGCCTGCGCGGCGAGGAGGTGCTGGAG
>JACZJD010000801.1 GCA_014860725.1 Aquamicrobium sp. | reverse complement strand
CGCGCGAGGCGCGCAGCGTCGCCGCCGATCCCGGCCTGTGCGAGGATCTCGCCGCCGCCATCCGCGCCGTGATCGCCGAGGCGATCGTCGCCGGCGGCTCCTCGCTGCGCGACCACGTGCAGACCGACGGCTCGCTCGGCTATTTCCAGCATTCCTTCAGCGTCTACGACCGCGAGGGCGAGCCCTGCCCGCGGCCGGGCTGCGGCGGCACGGTCGCCCGCATGGTCCAGGCCGGCCGCTCGACATTCTATTGCCCCGCCTGCCAGGCTTGAGCTATTCCCGACCGGGAATTGCCGGCGCGCAGGCGGCGCCACCACCAACAGGGAGAAGCATCATGGCCTATGAGACGATCCTCGTCGAAACCCGCGGCAAGGTCGGGCTGATCACGCTCAACCGCCCGCAGGCGCTCAACGCGCTGAACTCGGCCGTGCTGCGCGACGTGATCGCCGCACTCGAGGCCTTCGAGGCCGATGCCGGCATCGGCGCCATCGTCATCACCGGCTCGGAGAAGGCCTTCGCGGCCGGCGCCGACATCAAGGAGATGCAGGAGAAGTCCTATATCGAGATGTATCTGGCGGACTTCTTCTCCGGCTGGGACGCGATGCTGCGCATCAGGAAGCCGGTCATCGCCGCGGTCTCGGGCTACGCGCTCGGCGGCGGCTGCGAGCTCGCCATGATGTGCGACTTCATCATCGCCGGCGACAACGCCAAGTTCGGCCAGCCCGAGATCACGCTCGGCGTCATGCCGGGCATGGGCGGCTCGCAGCGGCTCACCCGCTTCGTCGGCAAAGCCAAGGCCATGGACATGTGCCTGACCGGCCGCATGATGGACGCCGCCGAGGCCGAGCGCTCGGGCCTGGTCTCGCGCGTGGTGCCGGCCGGCGAGCTGATCGAGGAGGCGCTGAAGGCTGCCGCCAAGATCGCCGAATTCTCGCTGCCGGCGGTGATGATGACCAAGGAGGCCGTCAACCGCTCCTACGAGACGACGCTCGCCGAGGGCCTGCGCTTCGAGCGCCGGGTGTTCCACTCCATGTTCGCGCTCGAGGACCAGAAGGAGGGCATGAGCGCCTTCGCCGAGAAGCGCAAGCCCGCCTTCCGCAACCGCTGAGATCGCCGGCCGCGAGGATCGTCGCAAAGAGTCGCCGGCAGGGCGTTGACGCGCGCAGAAAGCTTCTCTATAAGCCGCCGCAACCAAGGCGGCCTGTGGGCTGCCCCTTATGCGCTGCGCCACTCGGAACGGCCCGCTCGGGACAAACCGGACACGGCGCGACCACGCTGACATTGTGAGAGAGAGGCATCATGGCCAACACGTCTTCGGCCAAAAAGGCAACGCGCAAGATCGCCCGCCGCACCGCGATCAACAAGAACCGCCGTTCGCGCGTGCGCACCTTCGTGCGCAAGGTCGAGGAAGCGCTGGCCGCCGGCGACAAGAGCGCGGCCGAGGCCGCCTTCGCCGCCGCCCAGCCGGAGCTGGCGCGCGCCGCCTCCAAGGGCGTCCTGCACCGCAACACCGCCTCCCGCAAGGTGTCGCGTCTGGCCCGTCGGGTGAAGGCTCTCGACGCCTGATCCACGCGCTCCAGAGCAACCGGATTTCACGGACAGGACCCGGCGCGAAAGCGCCGGGTTTTTCTTTTGCCGAATACCGGTAGGATTATGTCTTGAACACATGATCGGCTTGCCGGCGCAGTATTGTGGATGCCCGCCTGCCGCTATCGCAGCGTCAGGCCAACGGCTCCGACCGTGCAAAAAAACATGAACGATTTCAGTTGGTTGGCCGTGGTATGGAAATCGGCTTGTCTTGCCGGCGGCGGGAACGGCGGTCCCCCGCCTGTCAAGCGCATTTTCTCTTTCGCGCCGTCTTTTATTTGCCGCTGCTGAAAGGTTTTGAATCAAAACGACTTATCGGCGACCCCCCTTCCGGGGGAGGCGAGTCAAGGCGATTCTTCGGCCCGATTCATGAAAAATTCCTTACCTGTCTATTGCCCTTCCGGCGGCCTTTTTTGTAGAGTTCAGCCATCGAGTGGGGCGGGCGAAAAGTCCGCCTGATCCAGCCAGACAGCGGCAGCAGCGCGACGTGGGCGATAGCCCGCGGGTGGTCGGATTGTGTCCATGCGATACACGCGAAACGGCTCACGGTTCGGGCCCGGGACAATGTCCGGGGATGGGGCTTGCGTGCGCCGGGTGTCAGCCAGTCGTCGCCCGATGCGGAAGGGCGGTGCGAACGGGAAAGGATGAGGTCAGGCCAAGGGGCCGGTGCGAGGAACGGCAGCAACAACGGGCGGGACCCTGTCGGCATTGCACGACGGGGCGATGAAGAGCCCGAAGGGCAACACAGGGAAGCATAATGCACAGCGGCATTGCATCGCGGGCCGAAACGGGCCTGACGGATTCGGTTTGTCAATTTGACGAGGGGACGGATATGGCGGCGTCGGGAGGGTCCGAGGCGAGTTTCGAACGCGTCAAGGCGCAGTTGAAGGCCCGTCTCGGCAACGACGTCTACTCCAGCTGGTTCGGACGCATGAAGCTGGCCGAGGCCACGCGCGGCCTCGTCCGGCTCTCGGTCCCCACGGCCTTCCTGCGCCAGTGGATCAACAGCCACTATCTCGATCTCATCGCCGATTTGTGGAAGGAGAGCGACCCCTCCGTCCTGAAGGTCGAGATCGTCG
>JACZJD010000800.1 GCA_014860725.1 Aquamicrobium sp. | reverse complement strand
ACCGTGGCCAGCGACTGCACGGTGCCCTGTCCGGCCGCACGCAGATAGGCAACTCTCGCGGTCCCGCGCGCGGCTGCCGCCGCCGGAACCCTCGCCACCTGCGCGGTCTTGGCAACCGCCCCGATGCCGCCGACCACGATCGCGGCATCGAGCGCGGCCCAGCCCATCTCGCCCCAGGTGGGAAGCCGCTCACCCCGCGCGATCACTGCCTCGAGATCGGACACCCCGCCCAGCACGAGGTTCTTCGCGCCGAGCATCACCCGGGTCAGCGGCTTGCGCACGGCGACGCCGTCGACGATCTCGAACTCCGACAGCATCTCGTGGCCGCGCCTGTTCAGCTCGTGGATCGCGATCAGGCCGTATTGCTCGGGCGTCAGCTCCGCGAAGCCCACGCCCATCCGGCCTTCGTTCCACAGGCGCGACAGCCCCTGACCGAAGGTCTCGTTCAGAAGGTACTGCGTCGAGCCGTTGCGCACGAAATAGGCGACGACCGGAACCACCGCGTGACCCAGGCGGTCGAACACGGCGGCGAATTCCTCGTCCGCGCCGTAGACGCGGAACACATTGGCGGCGTCCTCGCCATAACGCTGCGCGGCCTCGTACCAGCCCAGCCCGCCGGAGACGCAGGCGGAAAGCACCCATTGCGGCGCCCGGTCGATCGCTCGGTCGCCGAGCGGGCAGGAAGAGCGGTCCTGCCGGATTTCCTCGACCAGCACGGCGCGCGCCACCTCGGTCTCGAAGTCGGCGCGATCCGCCCATTCCCACCGCAGGGTCAGCCCGAGCGCCGCCGCCAAGGCGGCCATGGCCAGATATCTCGTTCGCACCGCACGACGCCCCTTCTGCCAGAACCGACAGAGCCGCCGTTATCCCGATTATGTGGTGGAAGTGTGCCGGTCGAGGCCCGATCACGGGAGGCCGCGCCGAGCCGGATACCCCGCCGGGCGTTCAGCCCATGCCGAGGAGCCGTGCGCGCAACGTCGCCATCAGGGCGCCGTCGGGAAAGGTTCCGGGCGGAAGCGCCCCCCGCACATCCATCACGGCCGCGGGAGAGCATCGCCGCGCCCCGCCGGCCCTTTCATAGAAAAGGTTGACGATGCGAGACATCTCCTCGGAGTCCTCCTCCACGATCAAGGTGGCGGCCGTCGTCGCGATCCTCACGGGCCCGCGAGGACGCCAATGCTGGGAGAGCCCGGCGAACTTGCGCGGGCCGACACCCATGTCGTAGCGCCCGGGACAGAAGGCGTCGGCCCGTTCGCCGATCTCGGCCGCGACGCCGAGGGACGCAAGCAAGCCTTCGAGCAAACCTGCCAGCACGCGATATTCGGAATCGATACCGCCCGACGCATCGATTACCCTGACAAGCGCGATCTGGAGGGTTCCGGGAGAAATCGGGCAGGCCGACCCGCCGCTGCGGCGCACGAACACGGGCCAGCCCGCGTCCGTGAGCTCTTCCTGCGCGCGGGCAAATCGCGGCAGGTGGGCGTCGACCCGACCGGCGATAAGCGCCCTCGGGGCCTGCCAGGCCATCAGAATCGGAGCGGCATCGGCCGTCAACTCCGCTCCCAGCCGCTCCTGCCCGGCAAGGCCCAGCCCGGCATTCGCAAAGACCTGCACGTCGATACCGGAGACCGGCGGAGCGGCAGTCTCCCTTGCCGCTCCGGGAGAGGCAGCGGCGTCGCTGCCGCCCTCAGCCTCCATCGATCGTCCCGATTACCGCTCCGGGCGTCACCACGCCGTCCTTTGCGACGGCGATGTGCAGCCGCCCGTCCGCCGGAGCCACGATGTCGAAGGTCGTCTTCTCGACCATGATCTCCGCGACCGTCGCCCCCTTGCTGACGCTGGCGCCTTCCTGGAAGAACCAGTTGGCTACGATGCCTTCCGGGTTGGCGGCCGCATCCCACAGGTCCGGCGCCAGGGTGATTTCCGTCGCCATGTCACGCCGCTTCTCTGGCCCTGCCGAGCGTCTCGCGGACGGCAGCCGCGATCGTCTCGGCATTGGGCAGGACGAACTGCTCCATCGGACGGCTGTAGGGGATCGGCACGTCCGGGACCGCAAGCCGCCGCGGCGCGGCCTTCAGATGCGCGGGGTCGTCCTCGACCACGGAGGCCAGAATCTCCGCGGTCAGGCCGAAGCTCTTGTAGTCCTCGTCGACCACGACGAGCCGGCCGGTCTTGGCGACGGACTTGAGGACGGTCTTGCGGTCGAGCGGCACCAGGGTCCGCAGATCGATCACCTCGGCGTCGATGCCCTCCTTCTCGAGCGCCCTGGCGGCGTCGAGCGCATGATGCACCATCATGCTCAAGGTCACGATCGTCACGTCCTTGCCGGAGCGCACCACCTTCGCCTCCCCGAACGGAATGGCGTAGGCATCCTCCGGAAGCTCGGTCGCCGCCCCTTCCGGCGACGCCATCCAGGCCAGGCCCTGCAATCCCTTGTGGAACATGAAGACGACGGGGCTGTCGTCGCGGATCGCCGATATCATCAGCCCCTTCGCATCGTAGGCGTTCGACGGCGCGACGACCTTCAATCCGGGCAGATGGGCGAAGGTGGCATGCAGGGTCTGCGAGTGCTGGCCCGCGTCCGAATAGCCGCCGCCGGTCGCCGTCATGATGACCATCGGCACCTTGTAGTGGCCGCCCGAGAAATAGATGTTCTTGGCGGCGAGATTGTAGATCGCGTCCATGCAGACGCCGAAGAAGTCGACGAACATCAGCTCGACGATCGGGCGCATGCCCGACATGGCCGCGCCGACGCCGGCCCCGATGAACCCCGTTTCCGAGATCGGCGTGTCACGGACGCGCTCCTCGCCGAACTCGGCGAGCAGGCCGCCCGTAGCGCCGAAGATGCCGCCATACTTGCCGATGTCTTCGCCCATGACGAAAACAGTCGGATCGGCCCGCATTTCCTGCGCGATCGCTTCCGAGATGGCGCGAGAGACGGTCATGATGCGATTGCTGGACATGATTTCCTCCTGGAATCCTGCGCCGCCGGTCAGGCGAAGACATGCTCGAGGGCTTCGTCCGGAGCCGGATAGGCCGCCGCCTTGGCGAATGCAAAGGCTTCGTCGACCTCCGCCTTCGCCCTGGCGAGAGCCTCGTCGGCCTCCGCTTCCGTCACCTCGCCGCCGGCAATCATCGCTTCGCGCAGGCGCCGGATCGGGTCCTTGGCCTTGAGCTCGGCGACCTCGTCCTTCGGCCGGTAGAGTTCGGGATCGCCCTGGAAGTGGCCGTAGTAACGATAGGTCTCGACCTCGATCAGCGTCGGGCCCTCGTCGCGCCGGGCACGCGCCACGGCCTCGCCGGCGACCTTGAAGAGCTCGAGCGTGTCGTTGTCGGCCACATGGAAGCCGGGCATGCCGTAACCGGCCGCCCGCACGGAATTGTCGGCGACGGCCGTCGATTTCGACTTCGGCACCGAAATGCCCCAGCCATTGTCCTCGATGACGAAGATCACCGGCAGGTTCCACAGGGCGGCGAGGTTCAACGCCTCGTGGAAGCCGCCCTGGTTGGCCGCGCCCTCGCCGAGATAGGAGACGGCGACGGCATCCTTGCCGCTCATCCTGGCGGCGAGCGCGGCGCCGACGGCGGGGCTGGTGCCCTGCGCGATGATGCCGCTGCAGGAAAAGTTCACCTCCGGGTCCAAGAGGTGCATGTGGCCGCCGCGCCCGCCGGCCAGGCCGCTCTTCTTGCCGTAGATCTCGGCGGTCATCTTCTTCAGATCGACCCCCTTGGCGATCGCCACGTGATGCGGACGGTGGGTGGCGGTCACGGCATCGTCCTTGCGCAGATGGACGCACACACCCGCCGCGCAAGGCTCCTGCCCTGCCGCCAGGTGCATCTCTCCCGGAACCGGGCCGGCGCCGATGTCGAATTTCGGTGCCTTGCCCTCCATATAGGCCGCCGCCATCGTGTCCTCGTAATAGCGGGCCTTCTCCATGATCTCGTACATCCAGAGGAGCTGCGACTTCGTGGGCATTGTTCTGCCTCCCTAATGACAGGTGTCCGTGCCACGGCGATCGAGGAACGATGGAACCACCGCATCGACCGTCGGTCTTCCCGGCTCCTGCCGATTGCGACGGTCTGCCGTATTTGTTTCAACACGCTAGCATCGCTTCCCCCGGGCGCTCTTGACGTCGATCAAAAATCGGGGGTGTCGATCCGCCGGCCGTGGCCCCGGATGCTCGCGCTGGTTTCGGCCCGGAGAGGCCCCGCTTCCGCGCAAGGCCGCTCCTAACATTATGCGCCCACTGCCGGGGGATGCAATCCGGCGGCAGTGCGATCACCGGCAAAAAGGGAGGGCCGTCCACGCGAAGGCGCAGACGGCCCGGCCTGTCGGCTAGATGATCGGGCAGCCGCCCTCCTCGAGCGGGCGGAACGCTTCCTCCGCCGGGACCGTGGAGACGAGATTGTAGACGTCGCCCGGCCCCGTGCTCTCGGCCGGCGTCTTGACCGAGAACAGATAGGCGGGATGGATCTTGCGCCCGTCCGGGCGCACCTTGCCGGCGCCGAAGCAGTCGTCGTCGGTCGGCATCTCCTTCATCAGATCGACGACGTCGCGGCCGGACGCCTTGGCGCGCTCGACGCCGAGCTCCTTCACCGCCTTCAGATAGTGGGTGACCACCGAGTAGTCGCCGGCCTGGCTCATGTTCGGGAACACGTTCTCCGGCAGCTTGGGCCTCATCCGCTCCATGAAGGCCCGGGTGCGGTCGTTCATGTTCCAATAGAAGGTCTCAGTCAGCGACAGGCCCTGCGCCACATCGAGGCCCATGCCGCGCACGTCGGTGATGTAGCCGACCATCGAGGCCATGCGCAGGCCGGCGGCCGGCAGGCCGAATTCCTGGGCCTGCTTCAGGCAGGCGATCAGCTCGCTGCCGGAATTGGCGAAGGCGATGGTGTTCGCGCCGCTGGCCTGCGCCTGCATGAGGAAGGACGAGAAATCGTTCGTGCTGCCATAGGGGTAGCGCACCGAACCGACGACCGAGCCGCCGGCGGCCTGCACGAACTTGGTCGCATCCGCCTCCGCGGCATGGCCGAAGGCGTAGTCGGCGGTGATGAAGAACCATTTGTCGCCGCCGGTCCTGACCAGCGAGGTGGCAGTGGAATGGGCGAGGCACCACGAATCCCAGGCCCAATGCACCATGTTGGTGCTGCAGCTCTTGCCGGTGAGGTCGGAGCTGCCGGCAGTGGTGACGAGGGAGACCTTGTTGCGCTCCTCGATCAGGCTCTTGGCGCCGAGCGCGATGGCGCTGTTCCCGACGTTCTCGATCGCGTCCACACCTTCGTCGAACCACTGGCGGATGATGGTGAGGCCGACGTCTGGCTTGTTCTGGTGGTCGGCCACAAGGAGCTCCACCTTGATGTCGGGGTTCGCCGCGGTGAATTCCTCGACGGCCTGCCGCGCGCAGGCCACGGTCGTCGGGCCCGAGACGTCGCGGTAGATGCCGGACATGTCGGTGATGACGCCGATGCGGATGGTGTCGTTCGCCTGCGCCCGCGACAGGCCGGCCGGCAGCAGGGCCGCGGCGGCAAGGCCGGTGCCGACAAATGTACGTCGATTGATCTTCATTCTCTCCTCCATCTCAGGCCTGCTGACGCTCCGGGAGAAAGGCGGCGAGGCCCGCTACGCCGCGAATTCCTCCCCCCGGAGATGAATGTTGGCCCAGCCGGCTGACGGGCGGCCGAAAGGCGCAAAGACCCCCCTTGCCCCTGCCGCGCCGTTGCCGTTCGCCGGGCATCCTGCCTGCGGCGCGCCGGCATTCCCTCCGGTCGGCGGAAGCCGCAGGATCGGCCTTTTCCTCACGGCAGCGCTCCGGCATTCCCGGTCCGGCGACCCGTGCCGCATGCGTCCGGACCGTGCCGGACGGCGCTCATGAACGCCCGCGCCGATCCCGGGCGGACCTTTCGGCACGAAGCCTTCCGGTTGCGCGCTGCCGGGGATGTCCGCCGTGCTCCATCGAAGCTCCCCTTCCGATTTCCGCACCGCCGTGCAGCCGCCCTATTGACAACCTATATGAATGATTGAATAGTCAGTCAATAACTTTTTAGCTCTCACCGCGAACCTCACCCGCGATCTCACGCAGACGAAACTTCAGGCACAGGCAGATGACGATCCTTTCCCGCGACATCTTCAGCGACGAGCACGACATGCTGCGCGAGACGGCGCGCCGGTTCTTCGAGCGGGAGGTGGCGCCCCATCATCGCGCGTGGGAAAAGACCGGCGTGGCGCCGCGCTCGGTGTGGAAGAAGGCGGGCGAGGCCGGCCTGCTCTGCGTCAACATTCCCGAAGCCTATGGCGGCGGCGGCGCCGACCGGCTGGCCGCCGCGGTCCTGATCGAGGAGCAGGCGCGGCTCGGTCTTTCCGGGCCGGGATTCTCGACCCATTCCGACATCGTCGCGCCCTACGTCCTCAACTACGGCACCGAGGAGCAGAAGCGCCATTGGCTGCCGCGGATGGCGAGCGGCGACGCCATCGGCGCCATCGTCCTGACCGAGCCGAGCGCCGGCAGCGACCTGCGCGCCATTCGCACCACCGCGGTGCGCGACGGCGACGAGATCGTCCTCAACGGGCAGAAGACCTTCATCACCAACGGCCAGTGCGCGGACCTGCTGCTCGTGGCGGCAAAGCCCTCGGCCGGGAGCGGGACGACGAAGGACCTGTCGCTGCTGCTCGTGGATGCCGCGCTGCCCGGCGTTAGTCGCGGCGGGAACTTCGAGAAGATCGGCATGAAGGCGCAGGACACCTGCGAGCTGTTCTTCGAGAACGTGCGCCTGCCGGCCGCGAGCCTGCTCGGCGAGGAAGGGAAGGCGTTTCCGCTCCTGTCGCGAGAGCTCGCCTGGGAGCGCCTGCAGATCGCCCTCGGCGCGGTGGCGACGAGCGCCGCCGCGCTCGAATGGACCACCGCCTACACCAGGGAGCGCAAGGCCTTCGGCACCCCGGTTTCGGAGTTCCAGAACACGCGGTTCCGGCTGGCCGAGGTCAAGACGGAAGTCGAGATCGCGCAGGTCTTCATCGACCGCTGCCTCCGTGAGGTCAACGAGGACCGGCTCGACCAGACGGTGGCGGCGATGGCCAAATACTGGTGCACGGAGCTGATGGGGCGCGTGCTCGACCAGTGCCTGCAGCTCCACGGCGGCTACGGCTACATGTGGGAATATCCTATCGCCCGCGCCTTCGCCGATGCGCGCGTCCACCGCATCTATGGCGGCTCCAACGAGATCATGCGCGAGCTGATCGCCCGCACCCTGTAGGCGGTCCTGCCGCGCGGCATTGAGGATGGAAACATGCGCATTCTTCTGACCGGATCGAGCCGCGGCATCGGCCGTGCCCTTGCCGAACGGCTCGCCCGCCCGGGCAACGCGCTGGCGCTCTGCGCCTCGCGGCCCTCGGCGGAGT
>JACZJD010000799.1 GCA_014860725.1 Aquamicrobium sp. | reverse complement strand
GCCCAGGTCGAGGCGGCGACGGCCGAGATGCGCGCCGCCGGCGCGCCGGAGGTGCGCTTCTTCGACGCCGACATGCGCAAGGTCGAGGCGATCGAGCAGATGATGCGCGACCTCGCGGCTTGGGGCGGTCCGGACGTGCTGGTCAACAATGCCGGCGTGCAGCGCACCGTCACGCTCGCCGAAGCGACGCCGGAGATCTGGGACGCGATTATCTCGGTCAATCTCACCGGCGCCTTCCACACGATGCGGCTGGCGCTGCCCGGTATGGCCGAACGCGGCTACGGCCGCGTCGTCAACATCGCCTCCGTCCACGGCCTCGTCGCCTCGGTCGCCAAGGCGTCCTACGTGGCCTCGAAGTTCGGCCTCGTCGGGCTGAGCAAGGTCGCGGCGCTGGAATACGCCGACAGGGGCGACCGCCGCTCCGGCGGCGTCACCGTCAACTGCATCTGCCCCGGCTGGACGGAGACGTCGCTGATCGAGCCGCAGGTCATGGCGCGCGCCGCGGAAGTGGGCGGCGACCGCGAGGCCGGCGTGCGCTCGCTGCTCGGCGAGAAGCAGCCGTCGCGGCGCATGTCGGACCCCGCCGAGATCGGCCAACTGGCGCTCTGGCTTTGCTCGCCGGTCGCCCACAACATCACTGGCACGGCAATCCCGATCGACGGCGGCTGGACGGCGCAGTAGCGGCGGCCGCGGGGAAAGCGCCGAAATGAAGAAGGGCGGCCGCGGGGCCGCCCTTCCACGATATGACGCCGCGCCGCGCCCGGCCGGTGCCCCGGACTATTTGGCCTGCTCGGCCTCGACGGCTTTCTTCAGGTCGGGGTCGGCAATGTCCACCGCCGCCTTGGCGCGCAGCGCTTCGACCAGGGCGAAGTACTTCTCGCGCAGCACCAGCGAGCGGAACTGCTCCTTGACCTGCTCGTAGGCCGGCGGCTGCTGCTGGCGCTTGTCCTCGACCTTGATGATGTGCCAGCCGAACTGCGACTGCACCGGCTCCTTCGAATGGGCGCCGACCTCCAGCGCGAACGCCGCCTGCTCGAATTCCGGCACCATCTGGCCGGGGCCGAACCAGCCCAGGTCGCCACCATTGGCGCCCGAGCCGGGATCGGTCGACACCTCCTTGGCGATGTCCTCGAAGCTTTCGCCGGCGTCGAGCCGCTTGATGATCGCCTCGGCCTCCTCCTTGGTCTTCACCAGGATGTGGCGCGCCTTGACCTCGTTGGTCGGCGGCGTCGCCGCGATCTGCTGGTCGTAGCGGGCGCGCACCTCCTCCTCGGTGATCTTGCCGGCGATCTCGTTGTCGATCACCGCGGCGTGCAGCGCGCGCTGCTGGAGGAACGCCATGCGCCGCTGGAAGGCGGCGTCCTTGTCGATGCCCTTGGCGGCGGCCTCTTCGGCCATCAGGCGGATCTCGATGATCGCCGAGAGCGCGGCGGCGCGGCGCTGCTCCTCCGGCAGGCGGGCGAACTGCTCGTCGAGGTCGGAGACGGCGAGCGCGATGTCGGCCTCGGTCACGGGCTTGCCGTTGATCGTGGCGACCACCTTGTCCTCCTGGGCGAGGCCCGGCGCCGCGGCAAGCGCGAGGAAACCGAGGGCGATGCCGGCGCGGACGAGCGGCAGGCGGCGGAGGACTGGGATCATCGGGTGGTTTCTCCGGTGGAAATGTGTGCCGGGCAAAGGCCGGACCGCGCACGCGCGACGGCGGCGCCCGTCCGTTGACATCGTCGGGGGCCCCTCTTATCTGTCCTTCGTCTTGGCGTCCAGAAGCGATTTCCGGGCGCTTTTCTGTTATGAGACCGGCGTTTCATACGTCCGTAGCGGGTTCTCGCACCGTTTCCGCGCCGGCTCGTTCGCATTGAAAGGACCATTGGATGGTCAGTCTCGGCGGCCTCGCGCGCAAGATCTTCGGTTCCTCCAACGATCGCCGCATCAGGTCCATGCGCCC
>JACZJD010000798.1 GCA_014860725.1 Aquamicrobium sp. | reverse complement strand
GGCATCTCGGGCGTGGTGCTGGGCACCGAGCAGCTCAACCTCCTGATGCACAACACCATCTACGTGCCGGGCCATTTCCACGGCACGGTGGTTGCGGGCACCACGCTCGCCTTCATGGCCATGACCTACTACGTGCTGCCGCTGATCTTCCAGCGCGACATCATCTGGCCGAAGCTCGCCCGCTGGCAGCCCTACCTGTTCGGGCTGGGTGCTGCCGGCATCTCGCTCTTCATGATGGGCGCCGGCACGCTCGGCGTTCCGCGCCGGCACTGGGACATGTCCTTCACCGACGCGATCCTGCAGTTCGAGCTGCCCTCCGGCGGGTTCCTGATGATGGCGCTCAACGGCGTGTCGGCCGTGGTCGCCTCCGCCGGCGGCATCCTGTTCGTCCTCATCACGGTGGGCACGGTGCTGTGGGGCAAGCGTCTCGACAGGGGCGACGCGCCGCTGACCTTCCCGCTGCACAAGCAGGCGGCCAGGGTCGCCGAGTACGGAAGCCACGCGACGATCAAGCTGCCGGGAACGATCATTCTCGTCGGGATCTTCTTCGTGTCCTTCGTCCTCTACTACTTCGTCAACTGGAAGTACCTGTCGGAACTCTGGCTGATGCGCTGAGTGCCGCTGAATAGGAGTCGATAGGAGAAGTACGATGCTCGCTGCGACCAAGATCGTCATCACCCTGCTGAAGCTCAGGATCGGCGTCGCCATCGCAGCGAGCGCCCTGGCCGGTCTCGCCGCCACAAGCGGCGAGGCGGCGACGGCCGGGGAGATCGCTGCGCTTGCCCTTGCCGTCCTCGGCGCCTCCGGCGCCGCGGGCGCGTTCAACCACTACTACGAGCGCGAGAGCGACCGGAAGATGGCGCGCACCGCCGGCCGCCCCTTCGCCAGCGGCCAGCTCAAGGCCGGCCCGATCTGGCCTCTCACCTTCGCCGCGCTGCTCGGCGCCTCGATCGTGCTGGCCTGGGCCGCGTCCGGCACCATGACCGCGCTCTACGTCTTCCTCGGCGCGGTCACCTACAGCCTGGTCTACACCGTCTGGCTCAAGCGCCGCACATCGTGGAACATCGTCGTCGGCGGCCTTGCCGGCTCCTTCGCGGTGCTGGCGGGCGCGGCGGCGATCGACCCCGAGCCGCAATGGGTGCCGAGCATCCTCGCCGCCGTCCTCTTCCTGTGGACGCCGCCGCATTTCTGGAGCCTCGCCGCCGCCAAGGCCGACGACTACGCGGCCGCCGGCGTGCCGATGCTGCCCGTCATCGCGCCGCAGCGCGAGTGGACGCTGGCGATCCTGTCCTACACGGTCGCGCTGACCGGCCTGTCGCTCGCGCCGCTGTTCTTCGGCATGGGCTGGGTCTACGGCCTGTTCGCGGCGGCCGGCGGCGGCTGGTTCCTGTGGAAGAGCTGGCGGCTCTATGCCGCGCCGTCGCGCAAGGCGGCGATGGCCACCTTCCTCGCTTCGCTGGTGCAGCTCCTGGCTCTGGTCGCCGGCGTCTTCCTGTCAGCGCTTGCCGGCTGAGAGCGGTGGAGCCATGAACAAGCCCCTCATGGGTCTCCTCGGCCTGCTCCTTGCGGCGTCAACGCCGGCCTTCGCCCAGTCCGGTCCGCGGATCGACGCCACCGCCGCGCTCGCCGTCAGCGAGGCCGCCATCGGC
>JACZJD010000118.1 GCA_014860725.1 Aquamicrobium sp. | reverse complement strand
CCGGTCGAAGGCGCGATAGGGCCGGTCATCGCCCATGCGGCAAGCCGGGCGGCCTCGGCCTTCGACAATTTAAGACGGCTCGCGAGCGCCGCCATGCGCGCCGGATCGGCCGGCACGATCGCCTCGAGCCTGAGCAGCGGGTCGGGCTGCCAGCCGAGATCGCGCCCGGCCGCGACGAGGGCATGGACCGCGTCGATGCCCCATTTCTCGCTTTCCGGCAGCACGAGCGACAGCACGCCGGTCTGGCGCATCCACAACAGCGCCCGCGACGGGTCGGGTGCGGCGAGCAGCTTCTTCAGTTCCGCCCACACGCGCTCGGCGGAAAGGCGGACCATCCCGTCCTTCAGCCGCGCGCAGGCGCGCAGCCCCTCGGGGTCCGGCCGGCCGTTGCCGTACCAGGCGAAGAAGCGGAAGAAGCGCAGGATGCGCAGATAATCCTCGCGGATGCGCGCCTCGGCGTCGCCGATGAAGCGCAGCGTGCGGGTTTCGAGGTCGGCGAGGCCGCCGACGAGGTCGATCACCTCGCCCGCGGCCGTGGCATAGAGCGCGTTGATGGTGAAGTCGCGCCGCTCGGCGTCGGCCTTCCAGTCCTTGCCGAAGGCGACGCTCGCATGGCGGCCGTCGGTGGCGACGTCGGCGCGCAGCGTCGTCACCTCATAGGCCTCGCCGCCGGCGATGACGGTGATGGTGCCGTGCTCCTTGCCGGTCGGCACGGTGCGGAAGCCTGCGGCCTGCGCCCGCCGTTCGGTCTCCTCCGGCACGGTCGTGGTCGCGATGTCGATGTCGGACACCGCCTCGCCGAGCAGCGCGTTGCGCACCGCGCCGCCCGCAAGCCGCGCCTCCTCGCCGCCCTGCGACAGCGCCGCCAGCAGGCGCTGCAGGTCGTCCTTGGCGAGCCAGTCGGCCCTGCCGGCGAGCGAAACCGCGCTCACGCATAGAGCCTTTCGTAGAGCGTGCGGATGATGCCGGCGGTGACGCCCCAGATATGCCGCTCGCCGAACGGCATGGTGTAGAAGTAGCGTTCCTTCTCCTCCCAGATGCGGCTGCCGCGATTGTGGTTGGCCGGGTCCATCAGGAAGGACAGCGGCACCTCGAAGGCGTCGTCCACCTCGTCGGGGTTGATCGTCAGCCGGAAACCGGGCCGCACCACCGACAGGATCGGCGCGATGCGGAAGCCGCTGCCGGTGACGTAGTCGGGCATGCGCCCCACCACCTCGACGAAGCGCGGCGCAAGCCCGATCTCCTCCTCGGTCTCGCGCAGCGCCGCATATTCCGGCGTCGGGTCGGTGGCGTCGAGCCGGCCACCCGGAAAGGCGATCTGCCCGGAATGCGAGCGCAGCTTCTCCGTGCGCTTGGTCAGGATGACGCTCGCCTCGTCGCCGCGGTCGACCACGGGGATCAGGACCGCCGCGTCGCGCAGGCCGTCGCGCACGATCATGTCGCGCAGATCGGGGTTGAGGCGATGGTCGCCATAGTCGGCCTCGGGGAACGGCCCCCTCTCATGGGCCGCCCGCAGGCGGAAATCCTCGGCGGTGAAGGGGTGGGTCGGCAGGCGCAGCATGGTCAGGCACTCAGCGTTTCGAGTCGGTCCGCCGGCATGATCGGGAACACGGTTCCGTTGGAGCGCACGGCGAACATCGGCCGGCCTTCGACCTCGATCTCCTCGCCGAGCGCGACGAGCTCGTAGGTCACGGCGCGGTTGACGAGCGCCTCCAGCCGGCCGCGCACCAGAAGATAGGGCTTCAATCCGCCCGTCTCCTCTTCCTCGGTGAAGCGCAGCGGGTTGTCGGGCCCGGCCTCGACCACGTCGCCGACATTGGTGCGGAAGGTCAGGACCTGCTCGCCGTCGCGCCGCGAGGCGTTGACCTCGACCGCGACGAAGGGCGCGTCCTCGACCCGGATGCCGACCTTCTCGACCGGCGTGACGAGATAGGTCCTGCCGTCCTCGTCGCGGCGCAGCACGGTCGAGAAAAGCTGCACCAGCGCCGGCCGGCCGATGGGTGTGCCGAGATAGAACCAGGTGCCGTCGCGCCGGATCTCCATGTCGAGGTCGCCGCAGAACGGCGGATTCCAGCGCTCGACCGGCGGCAGGCCCTTGCCGGCGCGGGCCGCGCGCGAGATCAGCGCCTCGAGGCCGGCGGCATCCGCCGTCGCCGCCATGCTCTGCCCGCTTTCGTCCTGTCTGCTGTGATCGTTGCTTGTGGTCATCGTCACGAAATAGTCACTGTTGTTCGGCTTGTCAGCCTCGCAGCGTGTTTTAAGCTCGACACATACGCACCGCCAAGAGCGATGCCCGAATCGCAAGCGACGCGTCGCAACGGACAAGGAGCGGAACGGCCATGAGCGCAATCGTCAGGGAACCGGCCATCAACGAGGCGCAGATGGTCGCCGAGGCCGAACGGGCGCTGGCCGACATCTCCAGGATACGCGACGCCGTGGGCAAGGTGATCTTCGGCCAGGAAAGCGTCGTCGAGCGCACGCTCGTCGCCATCCTCTCCGGCGGCCACGCACTCCTGGTCGGCGTGCCGGGCCTCGCCAAGACCAAGCTGGTCGAGACGCTGGGCATCGTGCTCGGCCTCGACGGCCGTCGCATCCAGTTCACGCCCGACCTGATGCCCTCCGACATCATCGGCTCCGAGGTGATGGAGCAGGACGCGACCGGCAGGCGCTCCTTCCGCTTCATCCGCGGGCCGATCTTCGCCCAGCTTCTGATGGCCGACGAGATCAACCGCGCGAGCCCGCGCACCCAGTCGGCGCTCCTGCAGTCCATGCAGGAATACCACGTCACCATCGCCGGCCACCGCCACGACCTGCCCTCGCCCTTCCACGTGCTCGCCACCCAGAACCCGCTGGAGCAGGAAGGCACCTACCCGCTGCCCGAGGCGCAGCTCGACCGCTTCCTGATGCAGGTCGACGTGCTCTATCCCGAGCTCGAGGCCGAGCGGCGCATCCTCATCGAGACCACCGGCATCGAGGAGACGAAGCCGCAGAACGTGCTTTCGGCCGACCGGCTGAAGGAGATCCAGCAACTGATCCGCCGCATGCCGGTGCCCGAAAGCGTGGTCGAGGCGATCCTGTCGCTGGTGCGCTCCGCGCGCCCCGGACAGGGCGGCTCCGAGGCCGAGCGCCACATCTCCTGGGGTCCCGGCCCGCGCGCCAGCCAGGCGCTGATGCTGTGCGCCCGCGCCCGCGCGCTCTACGACGGCCGGCTCGCGCCGTCGGTGGACGACGTGCGCGCGCTCGCCGAGCCCGTGCTCCAGCACCGCATGGCGCTGACCTTCGCGGCGCGCGCCGAGGGCGTGAGCGTGCGCGACGTCATCGCCCGGCTCGTGAAAGCGGCCGAATGATGGCGCGCGTCGGCGAGGCGACGTCCCCCGTTGCCCCGCGCAATGCCATTGCGCGGGCGCGGCTGCGCGCCTCGCTGGTGCCCGACCTGCTGGTCGAGGCGAGGCGCATCACCAACACGGTGATCGCCGGCTGGCACGGCCGCCGCCGGCGCGGCGTCGGCGAGAATTTCTGGCAGTTCCGTCCCTATGTCGAGGGCGAGACCATGGCCCGCATCGACTGGCGGCGCTCGGCCCGCGACGACCATATCTATGTCCGCGACCAGGAATGGGAGGCCGCCCATACGGTGTGGCTGTGGGCCGACCCCTCGCCGTCCATGCTCTACAAGTCGCAGCTCGGCAACGTCTCCAAGGAATCGCGCGCTCTGGTGCTGATCCTGGCATTGGCCGAGCTTCTGTCGCGCAGCGGCGAGCGCATCGCCTGGCCGGGCCTCACCGACCCGTTCAGCTCCCGCAACGGCGCGGAGCGGCTGGCCGCCCGGCTCCATCACGCCGAGCGCTTTACCGCGCGGCCGAACCTCGCGCCGGTCTCGCGCTACAGCGACGTCGTGCTCGCCAGCGACTTCCTCGACCCGGTCGAGGAGACGATCGCCTGGCTCGACCCGCTCGCCGAGCGCGGCGTGCGCGCCAATCTGATCGAGGTTTCAGACCCTGCCGAGGAGACCTTCCCCTATTCCGGCCGCACCGAGTTCCACGACCCCGAGAGCGGCGAGAAGCTGACTGCCGGCCGCGCCGAGACGCTGTCGGAGGACTATCGCAGGCTCTACGCCGCCCGCCGCGACCAGCTCGCCGCATGGTGCGGCCGGCTCGGCTGGAGCTACACGGTCAGCCGCACCGACCGGCTCGCCTCCGACACGCTGGTCAAGGTCCACATGGCCATGACCGTCAACGCCGGCAGCGGTGGCGGCCGATGAGCTTCCTGCCCCTCTCCTTCGGCTTTCCGGCCATGCTGCTCGGCCTCGCGGCGCTGCCGGTCATCTGGTGGCTGCTCAGGCTGACCCCGCCGAAGCCGCAGAGCGAGATCTTCCCGCCGCTGCGCATCCTCGCCCGCATCGTCCGCAAGGAGGAAACCCCGCGCAAGAGCCCGTGGTGGCTGACCCTGCTGCGGCTGGCGATGGCCGCGCTGGTCATCTTCGCGCTGGCGGAGCCGGTCCTGAACCCGCGCGAGGCCACGCCCGTCGAGGGCGGCGCGCTCGCCGTCGTGGTCGACAACGGCTGGGCGAGCGCGCCCGACTGGGACGTGCGCGTCGCGACCGCCGAACGGCTGATCGCCGACGCCGCCGACAAGCCCGTTCTCCTCGCCTTCACGGCCGAGAGAGCCAATGCCGAGATCGGGCCGTTCGACGCCGCGGAAGCCCAGCGCCGCCTCGCCGCCGCCGCCCTGCGCCCGGTGCCCGTGGACCGGCCCGCGATCTTCGCCCGCGTCGCCGATGCGC
>JACZJD010000797.1 GCA_014860725.1 Aquamicrobium sp. | reverse complement strand
ACCCCGGCCGACCTGATCGGCCTTTCCGGCACGCTCGGCCGGCTGGCCGACGCCGGCATCCTCGGCACCCTCGACGTGGCGCGGCGCTTCGCCCTCGCCTCGGCGCCCGAGGCCGCGGAGCGCCGGTCATGACGGGAACCGGACGCATGGAGCTCGTCTGCCCCGCCGGCACGCCGGCGACGCTCAGGGCCGCCGTCGAGGCCGGCGCCGACGCCGTCTATTGCGGCTTCCGCGACGAAACCAACGCCCGCAACTTCCCGGGCCTGAACTTCTCGCCGCAGGAGCTTGCCGAGGGCGTCCGCTTCGCCCACGACCACGGCGCCAGGGTGCTGGTGGCCATCAACACCTTCGCCCGCGTCGGCGACGTCGACCTGTGGCGCAACGCCGTCGACACGGCGGTGAGATGCGGCGCGGACGCGATCATCGCCGGCGACATCGCCGTCCTCGACCATGTTTCGCGCAATCACCGCGACGCGGTGCGCCTGCATCTTTCCGTGCAGGCCGCGGCCTCGACGCCGGAGGCGATCGGCTTCTACGCGCGGACGTTCGGCGTCCGGCGCGTCGTCATCCCGCGCGTCCTGTCGGTGCAGGAGATCACCGCCCTCAACAAGAACATCGACGTCGAGACCGAAGCCTTCGTCTTCGGCGGCCTGTGCGTCATGGTCGAGGGACGCTGCTACCTCTCCTCCTACGCCACCGGCAAGTCGCCCAACCTCAACGGCGTCTGCTCGCCGCCGGAAGCCGTGACCTATGACGAGGACCGGCAGGGCATGGCCGCAAGGCTTTCCGGCTTCACCATCGACCGCTACGCGCCCGGCGAGCCGACCGGCTATCCCACGCTGTGCAAGGGCCGCTTCAACGCCGGCGGCAAGACCTCCTATCTCTTCGAGGAGCCCGTGAGCCTCAATGCCGGCAGCCTGATCGAGGGGCTGAAGAAGGCCGGCGTCACGGCGCTGAAGATCGAGGGCCGCCAGCGCGGCAAGGGTTATGTCAGCGAGGTGGTGCGCGCCTTCCGCCGCGCCGTGGACGCCGTCGAGGCCGGCAGCGACGCGGTCGAGATCGACCGCATCCTCGCCGGCCAGTCGGAGGGCGGCCGGCAGACGGCCGGCGCCTACCGCAAGATCTGGAGGTAGCGTCATGACCGCGACCGCTTCGACGCCCGGACTGACACTGGGCCCCGTCCTGTTCCATTGGCCCGCCGAGAGGCTGCTCGATTTCTATCGCCGCATCGCCGACGAGGCGCCGGTCGAGCGCGTCCATGTCGGCGAGGTGGTGTGCGGCAAGCGCATGCCCTTCAACGATCCGTGCTGGCCCGACGTGATCGAGCGGCTGGAGCGCGCCGGCAAGCAGGTCGTCCTCTCCACCCTCGCGCTCCCCGCCACCGTGCGCGAACGCCGCTCGATCGCCGACCTGTGCGGCGACAGCCGGCTGGTCGAGGTCAACGACATCACCGCCCTGCCGGCCCGCAGCGGCCAGCCCTTCGTCACCGGGCCGTTCCTCAACGTCTACAACGAGGCGACCGCGCAGTTCCTCGCCGATCAGGGCGCGCGCACCATCTGCCCGCCGGTCGAGCTGTCGCTGGCCTCCATCGCCGGCATGGCCGCGGCGTGCCCCGACATCGAGTTCGAGCTGTTCGCCTTCGGCCGCCTGCCGCTGGCGATCTCAGGCCGCTGCTACCATGCGCGGCTGCACGGGCTGCACAAGGATTCCTGCCAGTTCACCTGCGAGAAGGACCCGGACGGGCTGGCCGTGGACACGCTCGACAACCAGGCCTTCCTCGCCATCAACGGCGTGCAGACCCTGTCCAACCAGGTGCAGGCGTTCTGCGCCCGGCCGGAGGAGCTTGCCGCCAACGGCGTCCGCCGGCTGCGCCTGTCGCCGCACACCTGCGACATGGTCGCGGTGGCCGAGGCCTACCGCGCCCTCGTGGACGGCGAGGAGGAGCCGGCGGCCGTGCGCGCGATCCTGTCGCGGCTCGACCTGCCGGGCGAGATGGTGGAGGGCTACGTCCATGCCAGGCCCGGATGGATGACCGCCGCCACGGTCGATTGACGGGACGACGAAGATGGTTGCGCCGGCCTCCTTTCATCACCACCACCCCCACCCCGCCCCGGAGGAGCCGCGCGACGCGGCGGTGATCCGGCGCATCCGCACGGTCATCGACAGCGTCGAGCTCGACTGCGAATGCCGGGCGCGGCTGGACGAGGCGCTGGCCCGCTTCAGCGCGCTCGAGGAGCAGCGCACCCTGCGCCAGCATCTCGTGCTCGCGCGCCAGCACCGCGAGCGGATCAAGGCGATCCTCGATTTTCTCCAGGAGGTCGACGACCTGATGGTCAGCGAGCCCGACCGCAGCGTCTACTCGGAGCTCGCGCTGCTGTTCGAGGAGGTCGCCTCGATCGCCACCGAGGGCGCCTCCGCCATGCACAGCCTCGCCGCCATGCGGCAGCAGCGGGACGCGGACGACGCCTGACGCGGATCAGGCCGCGGCCGGCGTGGACTGGCGCACGGTCGAGATGCAGTCGAGGAGTTCCGCGGCATAGGCCTGCGCCCGCTCGCGCCCGGCCTGCGACGGCAGCCTCTCGCCGAGATCGAGATAGCAGTCGAGCAGCAGCTCGACGGCCGGCCGCAGCCGCGCCGAAATCTCCGGCTTCACGCTTTTCAGAAGCTGCGGATCGCCGAGCGGGGCGTGGGCGAGCGCGGCCGCGCGCGAGCGCGCCGCCTCGGCAT
>JACZJD010000796.1 GCA_014860725.1 Aquamicrobium sp. | reverse complement strand
ACGAGGGCGTCCTCGTCGATGATGTCGCCGCGCGCGGTGTTGACGAGGTAGGTGGTCGGCTGCATCAGCGCCAGCCGCCGCGCCGACAGCAGGTGGAAGGTGGCCGGCGTCGAGGGGCAGTTGACGGAGATGATGTCCATGCGGGCAAGCATCTGGTCGAGGCTCTCCCACCACGTCGCCTCCAGCTCGTCCTCGGTGGCGGGCGCGACGCGCCGGCGGTTGTGGTAGTGGATGGACAGGCCGAACGCCTTGGCCCGGCGCGCGACCGCGGTGCCGATGCGGCCCATCCCGACGATGCCGAGCCGCTTGCCCCAGATGCGGCGGCCGAGCATCCATGTCGGCGACCAGCCCTCCCACTTGCCCTTGCCGGTCAGGAGGGCCGCGCCCTCGGTCAGCCGGCGCGGCACGGCCAGCATCAGCGCCATGGTCATGTCGGCCGTGTCCTCGGTCAGCACGTTGGGCGTGTTGGTGACGACGATGCCCCTGGCCGTGGCGGCGGCGATGTCGATCTTGTCGACGCCGTTGCCGAAATTGGCGATCAGCTTGAGGTTCGGCCCGGCCTGGGCGATCAGCGCCTCGTCGATGCGGTCGGTGACGGTCGGCACCAGCACGTCGGCCTCGCGCACGGCCGCGACCAGCTCGGGCTGGGTCATGGGCCGGTCCTCGACGTTGAGCCGCGCATCGAAGAGCTCGCGCATGCGGGTCTCGATGACGTCCGGCAGCTTGCGCGTGATCACGACGAGAGGCTTTTTCCTGCCGGCCATTGCTTCCTCGAATCCGGGTCCTGTTGAGACCTCTTTAACCAAGAACGGCGACACTTGGAAACGGCGTCGGCCGGCTCGGGCTTCCATCCTGTGTATCAAGCCACCCCGCCGATGACAAAGGAAAAGGCCCCGGCCGCACGCGCTGCCGGGTCGCAGGCAAACGGACCTTATGGGTTGGGAAAGATGTCTTCTCGCACAGCGATTTCTGCCGTGCTCGGGGTCGTGCTGGCCATGCTCGTACCGGCTTCCGGCCCCGCCATCGCGCAAACGGCCTCGGTCGGTCCCAGCGGCCTGCCGCTGCCGCGTTTCGTCAGCCTGAAATCAGGCAAGGTGAACCTGCGCATCGGCCCGGGCCTGAACTATCCGGTGGACTGGCTCTACCTCAGGGCCGGGGTGCCGATGGAGATCATCCAGGAATACGACAACTGGCGCCGCGTGCGCGACGCCGACGGCGCGGAAGGCTGGATCAACCAGTCGCTGCTGTCGGGCCGGCGCACCGCCATCGCCGCGCCGTGGCAGCGCGGCAAGGAGACCGAGCTCCTGTTGCGCGCCGGGCCCGACACCACCTCGCGCATCGTCGCGCGGCTGGAGCCCGGCGTCGTCGGCACCATCCGCGCCTGCAACGGCCAGTGGTGCGAGATGGAGTTCGACGGCCACCGGGGCTGGCTCAGCCAGACGCAGATCTGGGGCGCCTATCCGGGCGAGACCTACAAGGATTGAAGCCCTCCGGACCGGCGGGCCGTGCACCTCCGCGGCAAGGCAACAGCATATGGCCGGCCCTCCGCCCCCCGCGTCATCCGGGCCGACCGAGCTTGCGAGGGAGAGCCGGGACCCATTGAGCGGCGCGGCCGGGTCCAAGGCTTGCGAGACGATCCTGAAGTGCGCCAATGCGAGGACCGGGCCGTGCCCGACGATTCTCCGGCCAATGGGTCCCGGCTCTGCGGGCGCTTCGCGCCCTTGGCCGGGATGACGTCGGGCGCCTCCTTGCGGCGTGGCACGCTTCCCCGACCCGCGGTCTCAGCGGATGACGAGCACCGGGATGGTGGTGTGCGTCACCACCTCGGAGGTCTGGCTGCCGAGGATGAGGCGCCTGGCGCCGCGGCGGCCGTGCGAGGACATGACGATGAGATCGCAGTGGAGGAGCTTGGCCGAGCGGACGATGGCCTCGGCCGGATACTCGTCGATCTCGTGCATCAGCTCGATCTCGACGCCGTGCTCGGCGGCGCGCTTCTCGATCTCCGCGAAGCGCTCCTTCATGGTGTCGTCGATGGCCTGATCGTAGCGCGCGGCCGGATCGCGCACGCCCGCCGCGATGGCGGCCTGGGCGGCCCGGGCCTGAAGCGGCTCCGTCACGGTCAGCACCGTCACCTTGGCGCCGAGCGGCTCGGCAAGCGCCAAGCCGTGCTCGACGCCCTTGGCGGCGAGTTCGGACCCGTCGGTGGCAATCAGGATATGTTTGTACATTGCATGCTCTCCCACTGAAACAACGACATTTGTTCAGCAAGACAGCATGAAATCAAGCGTCCCGACTTGAGCTAGGACAAAGGCCGCCGGAATAAGAATGTCCGGCGAACCCCGGGGCAGGATCGGCAAGGAAACCGGCAGCGCCGAGCTGCCGGTTCCGCAGGGTTCCACCGGGCGTTCCGGGGCTCAGGCGGCGTCGTCCACCGGGCCTTCCGCCTCCCCGGCCGGCAGGTCGCCGCGCGGCGGCCTGCGGCGGCGCTCGGCGGCCTTGTCCTGGACGATGCGCACCCGCTTGACGCGGCGCGGATCGGCATCGAGCACGTGGAACTCGAAGCCCGGAACCGCCTGCACCACCTCGCCCCGTGCGGGCACGCGGCCGAGCGTGTTGAAGATCATGCCGCCGATGGTATCGACGTCCTCGGCATGCTCGCCGGCGGCGAAGGCCTCGCCGATCGCCTCGGCGACGTCCTCGATCTCGGCCTTGGCGTCGACCACGAACACGCCGTCGCCCGTCCTGGTGATGAGCGCCTCGTCGTCGTCGTGCTCGTCCTCGATGTCGCCGACGACCATCTCGACGATGTCCTCGAGCGAGACCAAGCCGTCGGTGCCGCCATATTCGTCGATCACCAGCGCCATCTGCAGGCGCTCGGCCTGCATGCGCGCCATCAGGTCGGAGGCGAGCATGGACGGCGGCACGAACAGGATCGGCCGCACGACGCCGAGATCGCCCACCGGCTTGGCGAGGTCGACATTGGCGAGGTCGAGCGGGCCGGCGCCCGGCGCGGGCTTCCTGGCGCCGCGGCCGCGCTTCTGCTTGGCGGCGCGAGTGATGTAGCCGACGATGTCGCGGATGTGGACCATGCCGCGCGGATCGTCGAGCGTCTCGTGATAGACCGGCATGCGCGAGCGGCCGCTCTCCTCGAACAGCATCAGAAGGTCGCCGAGCCTCGTCGACAGGTCGATCGCCTCGATGTCGGCGCGCGGCACCATCACGTCCTCGACGCGCAGCTCGCGCAGGCGCAGGATGTTGTTGAGCATGGCGCGCTCGCCGGCCGAGAATTCCGGCGTTTCCGCCGTCTGGTCCGACAGGGCATCGGCCAGATCCTCGCGCAGCGACGAGCCGTTGCGCGGCCGCAGCCGTGCCCTCAGGCGGTCGAAGAATGTGGGTCGGGCGCCGGATCGTCCGGCGGGCGTACTTTGGGGCTCGCCCGATTGGCCAGATGACTGGCCGGAGCCCTTTTCGCCGTCTTGCTCGGCAAGCGCGGCTGTCTGTGCGTTCTCGTTCATCGCTTCCAGGTCGTTGAACCCTTTTTGTTAGCGGTACGGATCGGGAATGGCAAGCCTCGCAAGCGCGGCGCGCTCCAGCCCCTCCATGATCGCGGCGTCCTCCTCGTCCTCGTGGTCGTGGCCGAGGAGATGGAGGAGCCCATGCACGATCAGGTGAGTCAGATGGTGATCGAAAGGCTTTTCTTCCAGGGTCGCCTCCGCGCCCACCGTCTCGAAGGCGAGCACGACGTCGCCCAGCATGGGCGGGACCGGATCGCCCGGCGCGACCTCGAAGGCCGGGAAGGACAGCACATTGGTCGGCTTGTCCTTGCCGCGCCAGTCGCGGTTCAGCACCCTGACATGCGCGTCGTCGGTGAAGAGCAGCGACAGCTCGGTCTCGTCCGGCGCGTCCCGCCCCAGCGCGGCGAACACCGCTGCGGCGGCGCGTTCGGCCACGGCGCGCAACGCGGCCTCGCCGGCCCAGCCGCCGGCCTCGATGGCGATGTCGATCTGCATCAGGACGCGTCGCTTTCCCTGCGCGCCGGGTTGCCCGGATGGCGGTCGCCCGAATGACGGTCGTAGGCCTTGACGATCTCGGCCACCAGCGGATGGCGCACCACGTCGACGTCGCCGAAACGCACGGTGACGATGCCCGGCACGCCGTCGAGCACCTGCAGCGCCTCGACCAGGCCGGAGCGGGTGTTGGGCGGCAGGTCGATCTGCGAGGGATCGCCGGTGACGATCATGCGTCCGCCCTCGCCGAGGCGGGTCAGGAACATCTTCATCTGCATCGGCGTGGTGTTCTGCGCCTCGTCGAGGATGATCGCGGCGTTGCGCAGCGTGCGGCCGCGCATGAAGGCGAGCGGCGCGATCTCGATCACCTCGGCGGCCATGGCCCGCTCGACCTTGTCGGCCGGGATCATGTCGTAGAGCGCGTCGTAGAGCGGCCGCAGATACGGATCGACCTTCTCCTTCATGTCGCCGGGC
>JACZJD010000795.1 GCA_014860725.1 Aquamicrobium sp. | reverse complement strand
GGCCGGAGGTCTCCGAGCGCGTCTATCGCGAGATGGCGTGGCGCGCCGGCCTCATCCTCGCCGAAGGCGGCTCGGTCGTCGCCGACGCCGTCTTCGACCGGCCGGGCGACCGCGCCCGCATCGAGCGGGCGGCGAGCGAGCGCGGCCTGCCGTTCCTCGGCATCTGGCTCGATGCCGCTCCCGATCTTCTGTGGCAGCGCGTCGACCGGCGCACCGGCGGGCCCTCGGACGCCACCGTCGACATCCTGTCGCGGCAGCTCGAAAGGGATGCCGGCGCGATAGCGTGGCAGCGGCTCGACGCCGCCCGCAGCCCGGCGCGGATCGTCGCCGACATCCTCGCCCTGCTGCCGCCCGACGGCGCCTGACGCGAGCGCACCGGCTTCCACTTGCTCCTTCCGCGCCGGTCCGCCGTCAGCCGGGGCGGGGCGGCACGAGGTCGAGCGCGGCGAGCGCCTCGCGCAGCTCCTTCACGGGCAGCTTGGTCAGGTCCTTCGGCACTTCCTTGACGACCGCCTGGCGCAGCGCTGCGGGCAGCTTCTGGCGCAGCGTGCCGAGCATGCGCGGCTCGGCGACGATGGCCAGCCGCCCGAACTCGTCGGCGGCGTGGCGCCGCTCCAGCTCGTCGAGCAGCATGCCGGCGAACTCCACCTCCTGCTCCTGGACCGGATCGGAACGGTACTCCATGGCCGAACGCCGCGCGCCCTCGGAGGCGAAGCCGCGGCCCGGCTTGTCGGCCATGATCTCGCGCAGCTGCTTGTGATCGATCTCGTAGACGAGGTCGTCCAGCCGATCCTCCGCACCGGCATCCATGCCGAGATCGCGCACGATGCGCGCCCGCGCCCCGTCCGCCACCAGAACCCAGCTCGTCTTCGCCTTCATGATCCATCCTCCTGCCATCTGACGCCGCCCCGCAACGACGCGGGTCCGGTTCGCATGGAAGCGGCCCGAACCCGCCGCCTTGCGAACCGCCGGCGGCGGAGAAGGTTCCACTGCGCCGGACCGCCTGCCGGCCCGGATCCGCAGCGCCGCTCTCCGCCATGCCGCGACGGCCGGAACTGTGGCGCCGCCCCGGCGGCGCGGCATTGATCGGCGTCAACGCGCGCGGCGCGGCGGAACGCCCTTTCGGAACGAAGTCATTGCCGGGTTTGCGGCGGAGCCTCCGTGCCCGTCACGAGGCCGACGAACTCGCGCTCGGCGGCGGTGACGTAGCGCTCCCGGTGCCGCAGCATCAGGAACCGGCGCTTGGGCAGAGGACGGTCGATGGCGACGAGACGTCCGGCGGCGAGGGCGCTCGCAACCGCCATGCGCGATATCAGCGTCACGCCGGCGCCGGCCTCGACGGCCGCCCGCACCGTCTCGTTCGTCGGCAGGACGAGCGCGACCTCTATCCCGGAGAGCGCGATGCCGCGCTCGCGCAGCAGTGCCATGAGAATCGCGCGGGTGCCCGAACCCGCCTCCCGCAGGACCCACGGCGCCGAGGCGAGGTCGAGCTCCTCGTCCGGGCGGAGCCGCGACCATGGATGGCCGAGCGGCGCCACGAGCACGATGTCGTCCTCAGCCACGACCGTGGCGGAAAGCTCGGCAAGGTTCACCTCGCCCTCGACGAAGCCGACATTGGCCTCGCCGTCCCGCACCAGCGCCGCCACCTTGTCGGTGTTTCCGATCTCGAGCGAAAGCTCGATGCTGGGATGGAGCCGGCGGTAGAGGTGCAGATAGCCGGGCAGCCAGTAGTTGCCCGCGGTCTGGCTGGCCGCGAGGCTGAGCGAGCCCGATTTCAGGCCGGACAGGTCGGCGAGGACGAGCTCGGCTGCGGCCACGCGCGCCAGCACCGCCCTGGCCTCGGCAAGGAACAGGCGGCCGGCGTCGGTCAGGACGATGCGCCGGCCGACCCGGTCGAAGAGCCTGGTGGCGTGGCGCGCCTCCAGCGCCGCCACCGCGGCGCTCGTCGCCGACTGGGTCAGGTTGAGGTCGTGCGCGGCGCGCGTGACATGCTCGCGCTCGGCCACCGCCACGAAGATCCGCAATTGATCGAGGGTCATCTCATACCGTCGCGTCCGGCTTCCCGCCTGGTCGTGCCCCGCCGCC
>JACZJD010000794.1 GCA_014860725.1 Aquamicrobium sp. | reverse complement strand
ACGCTCTACCTCGCGGCGTCGGGGCCGGCGGAAGCGATCGGGTGCCTCGAACCGGTCTTTTCGGCGCTGGCGCAGAAGACGCTCGTCGTCGGCGAGCGGCCCCGCCACGCCGCCGTCGCCAAGCTCGCCAACAACTTCCTGCTCTTTGCCGTCACCGAGGCGATCGGCGAGGCGCTGGCACTGGCGGAGAAGTCCGGCCTGCCGCGCGCGGCGATGGCGGAGCTGATGTGGGAGACCGATTTCGGCCGGCGCATCTTCGCCGCCTATGGTCGCAAGGTGCTCGACCGCGCCTTCGAGCCGGCCACAGCGCCGGCGCGGTTGGCGCTGAAGGACCTCGACCTCGCTTTGTCGCAGGCCGCCGCGAGCGGCACGTCGATGGCCGCGGCAGGCTTCCTGCGCGATCGGCTGACCGAGACGATCGCGCGGGGCTGGGGCGATCTCGAATTCGCCGCGGTCTCGCTGCTCACGGACGCCGAGAGTGGACTGCCGGTCCCGTCCGGCCGTGCACCGGCGAAGGGCGACCAGTCGACCTGAAACCGGATTTCGCCGGCTGCTCATTCCGGGCGTGGACGCGACACAATCGATTGTTCAGGCCGGCGCTGCATTTTCTGATGACGATTGTATAACGTTCTCGCGGCTTTGAGATTCGCAGGGAGGCGTCGTTGTCGGGCATCAGCGTTCTGGACGGCGAATACGACTACATCGTCGCTGGCGCGGGCTCGGCAGGTTGCGTGCTGGCCAATCGCCTGTCGGCGGATCCGAAGAACCGCGTGCTCCTGCTGGAAGGTGGCGACCGCGACAACTGGATCTGGTTCCACATCCCCGTCGGCTATCTCTTCGCCATCGGCAATCCGCGCGCAGACTGGCTGTTCAAGACCGCTGCGGAGCCCGGCCTCAATGGCCGCGCCCTCGCTTATCCGCGCGGCAAGGTTCTTGGCGGGTCGTCCGCGATCAACGCCATGATCTACATGCGGGGCCAGGCGCGCGACTATGACGGCTGGCGCCAGACGGGCATGACCGGCTGGGGCTGGGACGACGTGCTGCCCTTCTTCCTGAAGCACGAGGATCATCAGGACGGCGACGGCCCGTTCCACCGCTCCGGCGGCGAGTGGCGCGTCGAGCATCCGCGCATCCGCTGGGCGATCCTCGACCGGTTGCGCGACGCCGCCGAGCAGGCGGGCATCCCGCGCATCGACGACTTCAACACCGGCGACAATTCGGGCTCCTCATATTTCCAGGTCAACCAGAAGACGGGCCGCCGCTGGAGCGCGGCGCGCGGTTTCCTCAAGCCGGCGCTCGGACGGCCGAATCTGCGCGTCGAGACCGGCGCCGTGGTCGACCGGGTCGAGATCGAGGACGGCCGCGCCAGGCGCATCGTCTACGTCAGGGACGGCCGCCGCCTGAGTGCCGCCGCGCGCGGCGAGATCGTCTTGTCGGCGGGTGCGGTCGCCTCGCCGGTGATCCTCGAGCGATCCGGCATCGGCCGCCCGGAAATCCTGAAGGAGAACGGCGTCGAGCCGCTCGTCGCCCTACCGGGTGTCGGCGAGAACCTTCAGGACCACCTGCAGATCCGCCCGATCTACAAGGTCACCGGCATCCGCACGCTCAACGGCGACTACAAGAACCTGCTGCGCCGCGCCATGATGGGCGTCGACTATGCGCTGCGCCGTCGCGGACCGTTGACCATGGCGCCTTCGCAGATGGGCGCCTTCGTCCGCACCGCACCCGAATACGAGACGGCCAATATCGAGTTCCACTTCCAGCCGCTGTCGCTCGACAATTGGGGCGACGGCCTGCACCCGTTCGAGGCCTTCACCGCGAGCGTCTGCAACCTCAGGCCGACAAGCCGCGGCTCGCTGCATCTCGCCGGCCCGGACGCGACGACAACGCCCGACATCCGTCCGAATTACCTGTCGACAGAGGAAGACCGCCGCGTCGCAGTGGAGTCGCTGAAATGGGCGCGCCGCATCGTCTCGCAGCCGGCCATGGCGCCGTACAAGCCGGAGGAATACAAGCCCGGCGCGCATGTCGCCTCGGACCAAGACCTGCTCGTCGCCGCGGGCGACCTCGGAACGACGATCTTCCACCCGGTCGGTACGGCGCGCATGGGCCCCGACGGCGACGAACGCGCCGTCGTCGACGGCCGGCTTCGCGTGCGCGGCGTTTCCGGCCTGCGCGTCGTTGACGCTTCGGTGATGCCGACGATCACTTCGGGCAACACCAACTCGCCGAC
>JACZJD010000793.1 GCA_014860725.1 Aquamicrobium sp. | reverse complement strand
GGCCTTGTCGGTCGGCGGCGCAGAGGCGAGCCAGAACGGGTTCGGCGACCTGATCCCGACGAAATTGCAGCGAATGTCGGCCATGCTCATGCCCTCCCGTCAGAGGTCAGCGTGCGATGGATCGATTCGGCGGCGTCGCGGCCGGCGGCAACCGCGGCGACGGTCAGGTCCTCGCGGGCGTCGGCGACGCAGTCGCCGCCCGCCCACACCCTGGCCATCGAGGTGCGGCCTTCGGCATCGACGCGGATGCGCCCGCCCTCGAGCGCGATCATGTTGCCGCTGCCGTTCAGCGGCGCGGGGTCGAAGGTCTGGCCGATGGCCTTGAAGATCTGGTCGGCCTCGATGGTGACGGTCTCGCCCGTGCCCGCGAGCCTGCCGTCGCGCAGCTCGGTGTATTCCATCTCGATGCCGGCGACGCGGCCGCCTTCGGTCAGGACGCGCTTCGGCCGCAGCCAGTGACGGATCAGGACGCCCCTGGAGGCGGCGAGGTCCTGCTCCATCTGCGAGGCGTTCATGTGCTCCTTGCCGCGGCGGTAGCAGATCGTCACCTCCTCGGCGCCGAGCAGCTTCGACTGGATCGCGGCGTCGATGGCGGTCATGCCGCCGCCGATGACGACGACGCGGCGGCCGACCGGCAGCGCGGCGAGGTCGGCTGCCTGCCTGAGCTCGGCGATGAAGTCGACGGCGTTTCCGACGCCCTGCGTGTCCTCGCCCTCGGCGTTGAGCGCGTTGACGCCGGCCAGCCCCATGCCGAGGAAGACGGCGTCGTAGGTCGCGGCGAGCTCCGCGAGCGAGAAGTCGCGGCCGAGCGCCTTGTCGTAGTCGATGGCGATGCCGCCGACCTCGGTGACGTAGTCGACCTCGGCCTGGGCGAAGTCGTCGGTCGCCTTGTAGGCGGCGATGCCGTACTCGTTCAGCCCGCCGGGCTTTTTGCGCGCCTCGAAGATCGTCACGTCATGGCCGTGGACGGCGAGCCGGTGGGCGCAGGCGAGGCCCGCGGGGCCCGCCCCGACCACGGCGATGCGCCGGCCCGTCGGCGCGGCGCGCTCGTAGAACTGCCGGCCGGCGGCCATCGCGGCGTCGGTGGCGTAGCGCTGGAGCCGGCCGATCTGCACCGGCTTTCCCTCCGCCGCCTCGCGCACGCAGGCTTCCTCGCACAGCGTCTCGGTCGGGCAGACGCGGGCGCACATGCCGCCGAGGATGTTCTGGTCGAAGATGGTGCGCGCCGCGCCCAGCGGGTTGCCGGTCGCGATCTGGCGGATGAACAGCGGAATGTCGATCGCGGTCGGGCATGCCTGCATGCACGGCGCGTCGTAGCAGAAATAGCAGCGGTCGGCCTCGACGACGGCCTCGTGCCGGTCGAGCGGCGGGTTGAGGTCGGAGAAATTGTCGGCGTATTGCGGCGGGGCAAGCCGGCCGGCGGCTATGCCCTCCCTGTGCTGGCCCCAATGCTGGCTCTGCGCCATGGCGATATTCCCCTTTATGGTTTTGGGGAAAATGCTAGCACGATCCTGTTTTTTATCAATCGGTCAAATTTTCACCAAGCCATTGATATTCATGGCGAAAAACATGATAAAAACAGTCATGTTATCGTGGCCGCATCCTTGTCGCGATCCCGTCGCATTGCTGCGCCACCAGTTGACAAGTCCGTTCCCGCGCTGCTCATCTGACGCAAGGGGACAGCAGCATCTTTGGGAGAGCTTCATGTCGATGCGCGCGGCCCGTTTCCTGTCCGCATTTCTGTTCGCGCTCGCCGTCCTTTCCGGCACCGCCGGGGCGCAGGAGGCGAGGTCCGTCGTCACCGTCCAGGACGCCGACTATTTCGGCTTCGACCTGAGGACGGAAAGGGACGTGACGCTCGACGCCTGCGAGGCCGTGTGCCTCGCCGATCCCGGGTGCCGCGCCTTCACCTACAACACCCGCGCGCAATGGTGCTTCCTCAAGTCCGACTACAGCACGCTGAAGCCGTTCCCCGGCGCGGTGGCGGGCAAGGTCCAGGTCGCCGCCGACGAGCCGGACCTCGGCGCGCCGCCGGCCCTGTCCTACGTGCCCGACTACATGAAGCTCGACGCCCGCCGCTACCGCGCGTCGCTCGCCGAGACCGAGCCGCAGGCCGAGCAGGGCCTCGTCCTCCTGTCGTCCGCGGGGCGCGACGCGCTGCGCATGGGCAATGCCCGCGAGGCGGTGGACTCCTACGTCGCCGCGCTCGCCATCGAGAAGGACGACGCCGGCCTGTGGGCCGCGCTGTCGCGCGCGCTCCTCGCCGTCGAGACGCAGGACTACAACGAGCGCGCGCAGCTCGCCCGCGACGGCACCTCGGCCGCGCTCAACGCCTACGGCCTTGCCCGCACCGCCTCGCTGCGTGCCGAAAGCCTCGCCGCCATCGGCCAGGCGCTCGACCGCCGCGACGTCTCCCGCGCCGCCCTGCAGGCCTACGAGGCGAGCCTCGCCCTCGTCAACGACGCCGCCGTGCGCGCCGCCTATCTCGACCTCAAGGCGCGCAAGGGCTTTCGCGTCGTCAACCATTCGGTCGATGCCGACCTCGCCGAGCCGCGCGTCTGCGTGCAGTTCTCGGAAGACCTCGTGAAGTCGGGCATCGACTACGCCTCCTTTTTCACCGTCGACGACGCCGCGCCCAGGGCGATCACCGCAAGCGGCCGCCAGATCTGCGTCGAGGGGCTGGAGCACGGCACCCACTACCGCATCGCGGTGCGCCAGGGCCTGCCGGCCGCCATCGGCGATACCACCGACAGCCCGGTCTCGCTCAACGTCTATGTCCGCGACCGGGCGCCGACCGTCCGCTTCACCGGCGAGAACTTCGTCCTGCCCGCCACCGGCCGCCATGGCATCCCGATGGTCGGCATCAACGCGCCGACCGCGAAGCTGAAGCTGCACCGCATCGGTGACCGCGCGCTCGCCAACCTGCTCTCCGGCTGGAACTTCCTGCGCCAGCTGAGCGAGTACGACATGGACCAGCTTACCGAGAGCGGCGAGCTGGTGTGGGAAGGCGAGATCGAGTTCCCGGGCGAAGAGAACAGGGAAGCGCTGATCAGCTTCCCGGTCGACGAGGCGCTGCCCGAGCGCAAGCCCGGCGTCTACGTCATGGTCGCCATCCCCGAGGGCGACCAGAGCGAGTCGTGGAACTCGAAGGCCACCCAGTGGTTCGTCGTCTCCGACATCGGCCTTTCGACCTATGCCGGCGAGGACGGGCTGACCGTCTTCGCCCGCGCCCTGTCGAGCGCGAAGCCGCTTGCCGGCGCGACGCTCCAGCTCCTTGCCCGCAACAACGAGATCCTCGGCGAGGCCGTGACCGACGCGCGCGGCCGCGCCACCTTCACGCCCGGCCTGATGCGCGGCACGTCGGGCCTCGCGCCCGCAGCCCTGACCGCGAAGGGCGCCGGCGGCGACTTCGTCTTCCTCGACATGACGCGCGCCGGCTTCGACCTTTCCGACCGCGGCGTCGCCGGCCGCGCCGCGCCCGGCGCGGTCGACGTCTTCGCCTGGGCGGAGCGCGACATCTGCCGCGCCTGCGAGACCGTGCACGCCGCCGCCCTTGCCCGCGACGAGGCGGCCGAGGCGGTCGAGAACCTGCCGCTGACCTTCATCTTCACCCGCCCCGACGGCGTCGAGGAAAAGCGCGCCGTCAGCGACGGCCGCGCGCTCGGCGGCCACCACGTGCCGTTCGCGCTCCAGCCCAACGCCATGCGCGGCACCTGGACGATGGCCGTGCACACCGACCCGAAGGCGGCGGCGATCGCGCGGACGAACTTCCTCGTCGAGGACTTCGTGCCAGACCGCATCGAGTTCGACCTGACCGTCGAAACGCCGGAGATCGCGGCCGGCGAGGCCGCCCGGCTCTCCCTCGACGGGCGCTATCTCTACGGCGCGCCCGCCGCCGGGCTCGACCTCGAAGGCGAGGTCTCCGTCGGCACGAAGCGCGAATGGGAGAAGTTCCCGGGCTTCCTGTTCGGCCTCGCCGACGAGGAGGTCGAGGCGGTGTCCGCGCCGCTGGCGCTCGAGCCGGCCGACGACGGCGGCAGGGCGACCTTCGAGGCGGCGGTGGACGCCCTGCCCTCGACCACGCGCCTCTATGACGGCAAGGTGACGGTGCGCATGCGCGAGGGCGGCGGCCGCGCCGTCGAGCGCACCGCCTCCTTCGCCATCCGGCCCGAAGCGCCGGTGATCGGCATAAGGCCGGATTTCTCCGGGGCCGAGGTAGCCGAGAACGCGACCGCCGGCTTCCGCGTCATCGCCGCGACGCCCGAGGGCGAGCGGCTGGCCATCGACGGCGCGCGCTGGACGCTGACGAAGATCGAGCGCAACTACCAGTGGTATCGCTCCAACAATTCGTGGAACTACGAGGCGATCGAAAGCGAAAGCCGCGTCGACAGCGGCATCGTCGACATCGCGGCCGGCGAGCCGGCGGCGCTCTCCGTCACCGTCGGCTGGGGTCGCTACCGCCTCGACATCGAGGACCCGGACCCGGCCGGGCCGGTGGCGAGCTTCGCCTTCAACGCCGGCTGGTTCGTCGAAGCCGCCTCGACCGAGACGCCGGACGGGCTGGAGATCGCGCTCGACAAGGACCGCTACGAGCCGGGCGACGTGGCGCGGCTCAAGGTGTCGCCGCGCTTCGCGGGCGAGCTTCTCGTCACGGTCGGGGCCGAGCGCCTCTACACCACGCTCGACGCCAGCGTGCCGGAGGACGGCGCGGAGATCGAGATTCCCGTCAGCGCCGACTGGGGCGCCGGCGCCTACGTCACGGCGACGCTCTACCGCCCGGGCGACGCGGCCGAGAGCCGCCTGCCCGCCCGCGCCATCGGCCTGAAATGGCTGGCGATCGAGCCGGCCTCGCGCAAGCTCGACGTCACGCTCGGCGCACCGGAGCGCGCCGACCCGCGCGAGACGCTCGCCGTACCGGTCACGCTCGCCGGCCTCGCGCCGGGCGAGGAAGCCTATGTCACGGTCGCGGCCGTCGATGTCGGCATCCTCAACCTCACCCGCCACGCCGCGCCCGACCCGTCGGGCTGGTATTTCGGTCAGCGGCGGCTCGGCATCGAGATGCGCGACCTCTACGGCATGCTGATCGACGGCTCGGCCGGCGCGTTCGGCCGCATCCGCACCGGCGGCGACGGCGGCGCGATGGCCATCGAGGGCAGCCCGCCCACCGAACGGCTCGTCGCCTTCTTCGCCGGTCCGGTCGCCGTGGACGACGAGGGCAAGGCGGAAATCTCCTTCGACATTCCCGAGTTCAACGGCACGGCGCGCGTCATGGCCGTGGCGTGGTCGAAGAGCGCCGTCGGCCAGGCGAGCGCCGACGTGACGATCCGCGATCCGGTGGTCGTCACCGCCGGCCAGCCGCGCTTCCTCGCCACCGGCGACCGGGCCGAGATCCGCCTCGACATCCACAACACCGACGGCCCGGAAGGCAGCTATGCGCTCGCGGTCAAGGCGGGCGGCGACGCCCGGCTCGACTTCGGCACGCCGCCGCAAAGCATCGATCTCGCGGCCGACGCGCGCACCACGGTGACGCTGCCGCTGACGGCGGAGACGACGGGGGACGCAACCATCCTCGTCTCGCTGGTGCACGAGGACGGCACCACGGTCGAGCGCACGCTGTTCCTGAC
>JACZJD010000792.1 GCA_014860725.1 Aquamicrobium sp. | reverse complement strand
CCTCCGGCAGCTCGGCGACGCGCTGCTGGCCCGGCCGGTCGGCCGCGCCCTGGCGATAGCGCTCAAGCGCGCGCATCGTCTGCGGACCGGCGACGCCGTCGACCTCGAGGCCGGCGGCCCGCTGGAAGGCCCGCACCGCCGCATGGGTGGCGGGGCCAAAGTCGCCGTCGACATTGACCGGATGGCCAGCGCGAACGAGCAAGTGCTGCAGCTCGCGCACCCGCGCGCCTGTCGAAGCGAGGCGCAGCATGCCGGTGGCGGAGAGCTGCCGATCCGACGATGCGGTGATCGGCAGCGTCCTGGCAAACTCACCATATGCCGTGGCCAGCTTCGTGTCGTACTTGTTCTTGCGGTAGTTCTTGCCGTTGTAGGCGCGGGCGAAGGCCGGCCAGTCGCGGCGCTGGAGCGCGCCGACAAGGCCCTCCTTCTCGATGAAGCGCCCCATCAGCGCGATCTGACCCGTGATGCCGGAGCGCGCCATGTTCATCAGGTCATCTGCGCCCGCGTATCCGAGCCACGCCCAATGCGCGCCCATCACCTGGCCGACGCCCCACGAACAGCTCTCGATCGCCTCGGCCGCTCCGAACTGGAAAGCGCGCGTCAGCATCGCGTAGCGCGCCGGCTGACCCTTCGGGTTCTTCACCGCTCCCGCCGTCGGATGCGCCAGCCCCGCGCGGCGCGCATCCTCGCGCGCCTTGCCCTTCAGGCGGCGGTCGAAATAGTGACCCTCCCACCGGATCAGTGGCTCGTTGCGGCCGTCGACGGCGGCGAACACGACGCCGTTGCTCTCGGTCAGGATAACCGCGCACAGCGCGGCCGGCTCCACGCCGAGCCGGTTCGCTTCGGCGGTTGCGGCGGCGACGACAGAGCTGGAAAGGCGGGCCATTGAGTGCACCTTGAACGGCGTTTGAAATTCCGCTCAAATTGCCCATCGGCCTGCCGGGTCACTACCCTGACAGTGTCAGGGTCGCATGGGGCGATCGCACCACGGCGCGCGGCGTCCTGCCCACGGCCGCGCTAGATCCTCGTCAACGAGAATTGCCCCTACGTCCCGGCCGCCCGCGCGGATCACGGCAAGCGTGCGGCCGTGCCGGTCGACCAGCCGCCCGTCGGCCGGATCGCCGCGCAGAATCTCGATAGGTCCGGCGCCGAGCAATTGCTCCAGACGGCGTTTCGCGGCGCGTCCGAGCAGGCGCTCCGCATCGCATTTCGCGCCGCCGATCTCCGGCGCGTCGATCGTGGCGATGCGGATGCGCTCGCCATCGATGTCCACGGTGTCGCCGTCGACCACGGCGATGGTCAGCGTACCGGCAAGGGCGAGAATCGACAGCATCGCAGCCACCTAGAACAAATTGCCCTGCTTGTCGTCCTTCAGCCGCTTCCGCGTCCGGTAGGCGCTGCGCTCGTGCATGCCGGACACCAGCGCCGCCTCCGCGGCGGAGGCGCCATCCTCGAGCGCTTTGATGAGCCGCAACCGCTGCTGACAAAGCCGCGCGGTCGGGATGGTGAGGTATGCACCCGACTGATGCGTCGAGAAGTGGCGGCAGATTATCACGGATGCCTCCTCGCCCACCGCCTTGACGAGCCAATGATCCGCCCCGACCTCGCGCGGCAGATAGACGGTGGTGCCGCCGCGCGCGCGCACGAGCGCCCAGGCCGCATCGCTGCCGGCGACCTCCACAAGCTCGGCTAGCACCTCGGGAAGCTGCGAGCGGCGCCTGCTCATCGCCGCTCCCCGATCTTCGTCTGGAGCGCGAGCTGCTGCATGGTGATGGCCTGGAGCCGGGTTTGCAGCTCGATCCGTCGGTGACAATGCGGTCGCAGCCGGCCGATGCGTGCGATCAGCTCGTCGCGCTGCGCCTGCAGCCGCGCGATCTCGGCCTGCTCGCGCCAGACGAACAGGGCCGGAACCGCGGAGCTGGAGGGGCGCGCCATCATCATGCCCCGGCGCGCTTCCGCTGCTTGCGCCGCGCCGCTTCACCGGGGGTCGCCAGCATCATGTCGGAGATACGGGTGTAGCGGGCCTCGGCACCGGGCCGGATGTGGCAGAGCGGCCAGTCGGGACGATCCTCGCCGTGAACGAAAACAACCCACATATAGGCAGTTGCCGAGGATGCTTCCGGGTCCCACACGCCCTCGATGATCGCGACGCGCTCGGCGAAGGGGCAGACGAGATGGGGGCGACGGTCGCCGTTCCAGATCGACCAATAACGCTCGCCACCCTCCTGCCACTGCAGGCGCACGAAGAGGGCAACACCGACGCGGGCGATGCGCAGCGCGCGCTCGAGGAACGCCTCGGCCAGCGTGAACGGCGGGTTGATGAAGATCCAGTCCACCGGCCACGGCGCGTCCTCGGCCGCCGCGAAGGTGAAGTCGAGGCCGTGGCGATCGCCATATCCCCAATCGTGGACATCGCTGGCGAACACGCCATCGAAGTATTCGCCGAGCGGCACCGCCATGTGCCCCTTGCCGCAGCAAGGGTCCCAGGCCGTCATGCCCGCCGTGATCCAGCCCCGCGGCAGCAGCTCCTGCTCGATCGGCGCCCGGGTTGCCCAGGGCGGCGTGGGAAAGAGCTGAAGGCTGTCGGCCGTCAGCCGCCGCGCCTTGACGGCCGTGGAATGCAGCTTCGAGGTCATGGCCGCTCCAGCCGCAGGCCGCGCACGGTGTTGACGATCTGGCAGTTCGGGGCTGACCAGATCAGCGTGAGGGTGTAGCTGCCGTCTTTCCGGCGGTGCAGGCTGGATTTCCGGGACAGGTGCCAGCCGTCGCCGCTCGGACGGTAGCCGCCAGTGGCAACCCACGCCTCCGCGAACCGTTCGATCACGCCGAAATCGACCTTCACGCGGCCGGTGCGGAAGCGACGGCGGCTCATGCAGCCTGCTCCCCATACCGCTCGGCCACGACGGCACCCAGCACTTCGTCGACCAGCTCGTCCCGCCACCAGCGCGCACGCTTCGCGTGGATCACGCCGGCCTGCGCCGCACGCGGCACCGGATAGCCGCAGCACTGTCCGAGGCCGGCGCGCCGCGCATCAGGAAACGCGATCCCGAGTGCCTCCATCGCGCTATGCCGTGCATGGGAGCGCCCCCCCCCCCCC
>JACZJD010000791.1 GCA_014860725.1 Aquamicrobium sp. | reverse complement strand
TCCAATGTCTGAACCCGACGTTCTCGCCATCTGCGCCTTCTGTCCGGCCCCCTGCCGCGCCGCGCTCGGCGAGGCGCATGGCGCCACGACCGAGACGCAGCAACCTTCGGCGCTCGCGCTCGTCGTCCGGTCCGCGCTCGACGGCAGCATGGCGGCGACCCCCGACATCCTCGCCCGCCTCGGCGACCTGGCGACCGTGCGGACCTGCCAGTCGGCGTGTTCCTACGGGTTCGACGTGGCGGGAGCGCTCCAGGCGGCGCAGCCGCGACTGGCGGCGATGATCCATGCCGGCTGACGATATGCTCTTCCTCGGCATCGATCTCGGCGCCGGCGGCCTCAAGGCGACGCTGGTCGACGCCGCGGGACGCGTCCGCGGCACCGGTTCCGCCGACGTGACGACCGCCACCCCGCACCCCGGCTGGAGCGAGCAGGATCCGGCCCTGTGGACCCAAGCCATGGTAGAGGCGGTGCCGCGCGCCATCGCCGGCGCCGGCGGCCGGCCGGAGCGGATCGCCGCGATCCGCTTCAGCGCCGGAGCCCACAGTTCCGTGCTCGTCGGCGCGGCCGGCGAGGTGCTGCGCCCGGCGATCCTGTGGAACGACCAGCGCAGCGGCGTGGAATCGCGCGAACTCGACGAGGCGCATGGCGCCGAGATTCTCGCCGTCGGCGGCAATCGCGTCTCGCCCACCTGGACGCTTCCGCATCTCGCCTGGGTTTCCCGCCACGAGCCGGACATCCATCGCCGCATCTGCCGCATCTACGTGGCCAAGGACTGGCTCCGCGCGCAATTGACCGGCGACTGGACGACGGACCGTACCGACGCCGTCGGCACGCTGTTCTACGACATCGACCGCGACGCCTGGTCGCCTTTCCTGTGCGGGCTTGCCGGCGTTTCCGTCGACGTGCTGCCGCCGGTCGCGGAGCCCTCCGCGCGTGTCGGCGCGACCACCGGCGCGGTCGCTTCCGCTTGCGGTTTGCCCGAGGGCATCGCCGTGATCTGCGGCACGTCCGATACCTCCGTCGAGGCCTTCGGCGCAGGCGCCGGCGCGGCCGGCGAGGCGACCGTCAAGCTCGCCACCGCAGCGACGGTCAGCGTCGTCGCGGCGGGCGGCGGGCGATCGCGGACGCTGATCAACTATCCCTATGTCGTGCCCGGCCTGTGGTACACGATCACCGGCACCAACTCCTGCGCCTCGGCGCACAAATGGCTGCGCGACCGCTTCTTCGCCCGGGCCGGCGAGAGCGGCCACGCCGCCTTCGAGCGCATGGAGGCAGCCGCGGCGGCGACGGCGGCGGGCAGCGAGGGACTCCTCTTCCACCCCTACCTGACCGGCGAGCGGGCGCCGCACTGGGACCCGCTGCTGCGCGCCGACTTCCTCGGCATCACCATGCGCCACGAAGCCGGCCATTTCGTCCGCGCGCTCTACGAGGGTATCGCGTTCTCGTTGCGCGATTGCCGCGACCTGTTTGCCGGCGAAGGACTGCCGATCGGATCGGCGCGCCTCGTCGGCGGCGGTACGAAGAGCCGGCTGTGGCGGCAGATCGTCGCCGACGTGCTCGGCATCGAGATCCGCGTGCCGGCGAACAACGAAGCCTCCTACGGTGCCGCGCTTCTCGCCGCGGTCGGCTCCGGCGCCGTCGCCGATTTCGCGGCGGTCCGCCGCGGCGATGCCGGCGCGGAGGCCGTGATCCGGCCCGATTCGGTGCGGGCCGCGCTCTATGACGAGCTCTTCGGGCTCTACCGGCAGAGCCACGCGGCGATGGCCGGCATCTACCATTCGATCCC
>JACZJD010000790.1 GCA_014860725.1 Aquamicrobium sp. | reverse complement strand
TGGCAGCCCCTGCCCGTGCGCCGCCGCCGATGCAGCGCGGCCACCGTCGCCAGCGCGGCGTTGAGGCCGACGGAATGGTCCATGACGTGGCGCATCTCGACCGGCGGGCCGTCGCGGTAGCCGGTGAGATAGCCGAGCCCGCCCCAGGCCCCGAACAGCGGCGCATAGCCCGCGAAATGGGAGTCCGGCCCCGTCTGGCCGGAGGCCGACACCGACACCATCACGAGGTCGGGCTTGACCGCGCGCAGGGCGTCGTAGCCCAGCCCGAGCCGCGTCATCACCCCGGCGCGAAAGCTCTCGGCGGCGACGTCGGAGACGGCGACGATGCGCTTCGCCAGCTCGATGCCCTTCGGGTGCTTGAGGTTCAGGCGCACCGACAGCTTGTTCGACGCGACCTGATCGAAGGTCGCGGGCCCGAGCCGGCCGTAGACGGTGTGCGGCTTGCGGAAGATGTCGGGGCGCTGCGCGCTCTCGATCTTGATGCATTCGGCGCCGAGTTGCGACAGCATGTGGGTGCAGAACGGCCCGGCGGCATGGACCGTGAAATCGGCGATGCGGACTCCAGCGAGCGGCTTCACGCGATGGCCCTCGTCTTCTGCGCGGCATTCCCCCAGCCGTTGCCGAGCAGCGCCTGATCCGCGCCCGCGGCAGGCGCGGAGCCACGCACCGGCAGGGAATCCGGCCCGAAGCGGAACGGCGCGGCCTGGATCGGCAGCGCGCCGAAGCCCGGCACCTCGACGGCGGCGAACAGGCCGCGCGCGGTCTCGTGCGCGCCGGAGACGATCTGCCCGGGCGTGTTGTAGCGCGCCATCGGCACGCCGAGCTCCTGCGCCCGCGCCACCAGATCGGCGACGTCCTGCCCGCGCGCCCATTCCTGGACGCGCGCATTGATGAAGGCGCCGCGCTGACTGCGCAGTGCGGGATCGTCCATCCCCTCCTCATGCGCCCAACCGGGCCGGCCCATCAGCTCGACCAGCCCCTGCCACTGGCGCTCCTCGAGCGTCAGCAGCTCGACATGGCCGTTGCGGCATTCGATGACGCCGCCATAGCGGAAGGAGCGCGTGGAACGGTGTTCCACCGAGCCGTCGCCGTAGCGCTGCACGGCGAAGCAGCCGACCGCGACATTGGCGTCCTGGACGGAGATGTCGACGAACTGGCCATGGCCGGACCACAGCGCGGAAAGCGCGCCGAGCGCGGCGGCGATGCCCCCCTGCATCTCGGCGAAATGGCCGGCGATCTTGAGCGGCGGCCGGTCGGGGAAGAGATCGGCCGAAAGCCCGTTCGGCAACAGGAAGCCCTCGCCGCCGGCATGGACGAGATTGATCTCGCTGCCCGACCAGCCCGCCTTGGGACCGGCGGCGCCGAAGGGCAGGACGGAGAGGTGGACGAGATGCGGATGGCGGCGCGAGACGCCGTCGCCGTCGAGGCCGAGCGCGGCGCGCGCCGCCAGCGGCGTGTCGTCGATCAGGATGTCAGCCCCGGCCGCCAGCCGGTCGAAATCGGCCCGGCCGGCCGCGGTTTCGAGGTCGCAGATGACGCTGCGCTTGCCGGCGGCGAGATAGGCGAAGAGCGCGCTTTCCTGCGATTGCGGCGACAGCAGCGGCGGCTCGCGCCGCAACGGCGACAGGGCGGGCGGCTCGACCATGACGGTCTCGGCCCCCATCGCCGCGAGCAGGCGCCCGGCCCATGCCGCGGCCACGCCCGCGGCATGCTCGATCACCCTGACGCCGTGGAGGGGTGTATGCGGTTCCATCTCGCGGATGCGCTCCCGCCCGCCCCGCTCAGCGCACGACCGGCAGATCGAGGTCGAGGTTCGCGCCGTCGACGAAGGCGCGGATCGACGGATCGCGCGACGGCAGGATGACGGTGGCAAGGCCGGGCGTCGTGATCTCGCCCCGCTGGTTCTCGCCCCAGATCTCGATGTCGACCAGCGCATGGCCGTCCTTGATATATTTGCGGCTGACCTTGCCCTTGCACCAGGTGGAATCGCCCATGGTGTTGAAGCGGCGCATCTCGGTGCGCACGCGCTTCAGGAAGGCGGCGTCGCCCATCCAGTTGGTGACGAGCGAGCACATCCAGGACGAGCGCTGCGGGCCGTAGTCGTAGACGCCGGGAACGCCGACCTCCTTGGCCGTCGACTCGCGATGGTGGCCGATGCCGGTATATTCGATGCCGCCGCCGGCCTCCGGGTTGCGGAAGAAATGGCCCGGATGCTTCATCGCCGCCTTGAAGACGACGCCGTGGGTGTGGCCGCGGCCGCAGCCGACGAGGAAGCCCATCGTGTCCATCAGCGACAGCGGGCCGCGCACGATGGGATCGAGCTGCTCGCCCTCCGTGACGTCCTCCCAGTAGCGGACGTTGCTGCCGCGGATGCGCTCGTCCTCGCGCAGGATCGCCTCGTCGATCTGCTCGTACTCCTCCGGCGTGTATTCGTGGGTCTTGATGTCCTTGTACTTGCCGGCGTCGCGCGCGGCCTTGCGCTCGTGGCGCGTGCAGGTGCCGAGCGCGCGGGCGACGAGCTGCCCGTGCTGGTTGAAGTAGCTTGCCTCGACATATTGCAGGACGAGGCGGCCGGAGAACTTGCTCTCCTTCTCCTCGACGCCGACGACGCGCTCGATGGCGCTGATGCGGTCGCCGGGCCGGATATGGCGGAACAGCTCCCAGTCGTTGCCGGCGTAGAAGCCGTGCACGCCGGGCAGGCCCCACCGCGTGCGGCCGACCCAGCCGAAGGCCATCGGGAACATCGGATGCGCGATCTGGCTGCCGAAGCGGCTGTTGCGGCCGTATTCGAGATCGCGATAGAGCGGGTTGAGGTCGCCGATGCCGTTGCACCAGTTGCGCAGCGTGTCCGGGGTGGCGTCCTGCAGATAGGGGCCTTCGGGCCGGAGCTGCAGGCCGATCATGGCGCGCGCGGCGGCGACGGCCTCGTCGGTGATCCTGCCTTCGGCCGGGGCGCCGCCCACGTCCTGCTTCGCCTTTTCCTGAACGTTTGCCGTGCTCACGGGCAATCCTCCCTGCTCATCCGTCGCGTCCGGGGGGCGCGGCCATCGCGCTCTTGCCGGAGTGCGGGAAGACCCCGCCCGCGACGCTTCATTCATTTCGATGCATGATGCATTTTATTTCTATGCGGTCAACCACCCTTTGCGTGCCGACTTGCGGGTTTATGCAGGAAATCCGAGGATTTTGACGCCAAAGCCCGGCCGGATCGGCGATACGGGGGCAGCCCAACCGCTCCCAGTCTGCCGATTATAATGCATTAAATTATGCGAACGGAAGCGAGGCTTCCCGATTCGTGGCGAAAGGCCCGGGAGAGGCAGGCTTCCCGGGCCGCCGGCCGGGAATCAGGCGTCGAAGCCGGCCGCCGTGGTCACGGTCGCGAAGCGGCGCAGGCCGGCGAGCGCGAATTCGTGCTCCTCGTCGGTCGCGCCGGCGCAGCAGTCCTCAAGCACGACGCAGTGGAAATCGCGGTCGTGCCCCTCGCGCACCGCCGCCGACACGACGCCGTTGGTCGAGACGCCGGCGAGAAGCAGCCGCCTGACGCCCTGCGCGCTCAACAGAGGCGCGAGCGCCGTGCCGTAGAACGGGCTGACGCGATGCTTGACGATGTCGGCGTCGCCTTCCTGCGGCGCGAAATCGGCATGGACCTCGGTGCCCCAGCTTCCGATCTGGAAGAGGCCGTTGTCCCTGGCCCGCGAGAACACCGGCGAGCCGGGAGGGCATTCGCGATAGTCGGGCGAGAAGCCGACGCGGACATAGCCGATCCTGATGCCGGCCTCACGGGCGCGCCGGATCGCGAGCCTGGTGTTGTCGTAGACGTTGCGCTCGCGGCACCTGGCCACATAGGTCTTGGCCCCCGCCCCGTCCGGGTGGACGAGGTCGTTGATCATGTCCATGACGAGCAGAATCGTGTCGGAAGGCATGTCCGGCTCCTTGCTATCGCTGTTCCCGATGATGACGACGGGGCGAGCCGGCGGCGGCCATCGGCGCGAAGCGGATGCCTCCGTCTATTCCTTGTAGCTCGCCTTGAACTCTTCCCAGCCGGCGCGGATGTGGGTGCGCAGCGCCGCCAGCATCGCCGCCTCGTCGCTCTCGATCAGCGCGCGCAGCATCTCGCGGTGCTCGTCCGAGGCGCGGTCGATGCGGTTGTCCAGCTTGTTGATCAGGTCGAACGGATAGCGCGCCCACAGCGTGCGCACGAAGCGCAGGGTGAGCGGCAGGTCGGCCGCCATGTAGAGCAGCTCGTGGAAGCGGAAGTTGATGACGCGCACCGCCTCCCGATCGCCGCGCTGGGCCGCATCCTCGATCTCGCGCTGCAGGCCGCGCAGCTCCTCGATGTTCTCCGGGGTCAGCCGGCCGAGCGCGCGCAGCGCCAGCTTGCATTCGAGCGTGACGCGCAGATCGACGATCTCCTCGGTGGCGTGGATGTCGAACGGCGCCACGACCGCCCCGCGATGCGACGAGCCGAGGATGAAGCCCTCGGCCTCCAGGAGCTTGATCGCCTCCCGCACCGGCGTGATGCTCATGCCGATCATCTCGGCGATCTCGGCCTGCTTCAGCTTCGATCCCCGCGGGAAACGCCCGGAGATGATGCCTTCCCGCAGGAAGTCGGCGACAAGTTCCTCTTTCGTCTGATGCATCCGGGTGCCGTCCCTCGTGGAATGTTCGGCAACGAAGATAGCATGGACCTCGGTGCATGATGCAATATCTCAGCCCGCTATCTCAGCCACTGGCCGCAGCGGCGGCAGATCGACGCGAACGACCTTGCCTTGCAGCGCCGGGCTTGCCGCGGGGTAGAGGTCGACGATCCTCGGATCGTGGGCGGGCACGACGTGGTCGTCGCTGTCGGCAAGGGCGCGGATGCGGTCGTGCGCGGCGATCATGTCCGACAGGTTGAAGGCGACGGCGAAGGGGACGCCGCGCTCGTATTCCTCATAGTAGTGCAGCGCGTCGGAGGCGAGCACCACCCAGCCGCGGGCGGTGCGCACCCGCACGATCTCCTGCCCGGCGCAGTGGCCGCCGACCCAGTGGACCGAAACGCCGTCCGCGACGACCTTGTCGCGGCCATGCAGCTCCAGGCGGCCCTCGTGCAGATAGCCGACCAGACGCTGGATTTCGTCCACCTCGTAGGCGCGGCGGAACCACGGCTTCTCCATCCACGAGCCGGTGACGTAGGCCATCTCCTCGGCCTGCAGCAGGAAGCGCGCCCGGGGGAAGGCGTCGAGATGGCCGGTATGGTCGTAATGCATGTGCGTCAGGATCACCGTCTCGACGGCGGCCGGATCGACGCCCAGCGCCTTCAACGCCTCGACCGGGCTTTGCAGGATGCGGTGGCCGTGCTTCGCCGCCTTGTCGGGATGCATGCCGGTATCGACCACGAGCGCCCGGCCGCCGCCGATCAGCACCCAGGAATAGAAATCCATGACGAGCGGCTCGGCCGGCCGCGCCTCCAGGATGAAGTTCTGCCCGCGCAGGCGCCCGTCGTTGACGCCGTAGCGGATCGCATAGATTTCGTATTCCGTCGTGTCCGCAGTCGTCTCGCCCATGTCGTCTCCTCCCCGGCGCTTCGCGGATCAGGCAGCGGCGCTCGCCGCGCCGAGATAGGCGTCGATCGCCTCCTGACGGGCGGATTCGTCGCGCAGCTCCTCGGCCTTGCGCCGGCCGACGATGCGGCCGCCGCGCAGGAAATGCACCTCGTCGCACAGGCGCATGGTCATGCGCAGGTTCTGCTCGACCAGCACGATGGCGAGCTCGCTCTCGCGGCGGATGGTGCCGAGGCGGTCGAAGACGCGCCGGACCAGAAGGGGCGCCAGGCCGAGCGAGGGTTCGTCGAGCAGCAGCAGGCGCGGGCCGGCCATCAGGCCGCGGCCGATGGCGAGCATCTGCTGCTCGCCGCCGGAAAGCCGCCATGCCGGGCCGTTCGCCTTGTCGGCGATCTCGGGGAAAAGGTCGAGCACCATGTCGATGCGCGCGCGGCGCGTGGCCGGCGCGAGATGGTAGCCGCCGAGCACCAGATTCTCGCGCACGGTCAGGTCGCCGACGATCTCGCGGCCCTCGGGCACGTAGACGATGCCGCGTTTGACGCGCCCGCGCGCCGGCAGGTCGCCGACCTCCTCGCCGTCGAACACCACCCTGCCCTTCGACGGGATGAGCCCGGCCACCGCCTTCATGATTGAGGACTTGCCCGCGCCGTTGGCGCCGAGCAGCGCCACGACGGAGCCCGGCCCGACCGTGAAGGAGACGCGGTCGACCGCCTGCGCGGTCGCGCCGTAGAACACGCAGAGATCGTCCACCTCGAGCAGGCTAGTCATCGTCGCTTCCCAGATAGATGCGCACCACTTCGGGGTCGTTGCGGATTTCCTGCGGCGAGCCGCAGGCGACGAACGCGCCGAAATTCAGCACGTAGATGCGGTCGCAGATCGACATCACCAGATCCATGTCGTGCTCGACCACCACCATCACGAGGTCCGGCGCGGCGAGCCCGCGCAGCGTGCGCGTCAGGTCCCGCGTCTCGGAATTGTTGAGGCCGGCGGCAGGCTCGTCGAGCAGCAGCACCGAGGGGCGGCCGACGATGGCGCGCGCGATCTCGACCAGCCGCTGCATGCCGGGCGGAAGCTGGCCGGGATGGAGATGGGCGGCATCGGCGAGGCCGAGCCCGGCGAGCGCGCCTTCGGCCGCCGCGCGCATCTCCTCCCATTC
>JACZJD010000789.1 GCA_014860725.1 Aquamicrobium sp. | reverse complement strand
CTGCTGACCGACATCCGCGCCGACATGAAGGTCGGATGCGCGGAAATCTTCGGGCCGGTCATGTGCATCGCGCCGTTCGCGACGCTCGACGAGGCGATCGACCGCGTCAATTCCACGCCGTTCGGGCTGGCCACCGGCCTCTTCACCCAGCGGCTCGGCGACGCCTTCGAGGCGGCGCGGCGGCTGGAGGTCGGCGGCGTGCACATCAACGAGACGTCGAGCGCCCGCGTCGACCTCATGCCCTATGGCGGCTCCAAGGACAGCGGCTTCGGGCGCGAGGGGCCTCACTATGCCATCCGCGAGATGACCGAGGAGCGCGTCGTCTCGATCTCCACCCGCTGAGACGCGGCCATTCCCAATCGACAGAGGACAGCATGACCAGGAAGATCGCATTCGTTTTCGGCGGCTCGCGCGGCATCGGCGCGGCCTGCGTGTCGGCGCTGGCCGCCGACGGCTTCGACGTCGCCTACAGCTATGTCAGCAACGCCCCCGCCGGGGCGGAAGAGCGGCCGGGCGTGCGCGCCTTCCGGGCCGACATCGGCGATCCGGACGAGGTCGCCCGCTTCTTCGACGAGGCGGGCGCCGCGCTCGGCGGCCCGCCGGACTGCGTCGTCGCCAATGCCGGCATCAACGTGCCGCCCGTGCCGCTGGCGAAGTTTCCGCCGGAGGATTTCCGCCGCCTCGTGGAGGTCAACGTCGTCGGCGCCTTCAACATCCTGTCGGAAGCGGCGCGCAGGGTCGCCGACAACGGCTCGATCATCGCGCTGACCACTTCGATGGTGCGCCACGCCGTGCCCGGCGCCGGCCCCTACAGCGCCTCGAAGGCGGCCGTGGAATGCCTCGTGCGCTCCCTGGCGAAAGAGCTTGCCGGGCGGGGCGTCCGCGTCAACGCCGTCGCGCCCGGCCCGGTCGATACCGACCTCTTCCGCGCCGGCAAGGACGAGGCGGCGATGCAGCGCTCGGCGGGGCTCAGCCCGTTCAACCGCGTCGGCCGCCCGGAGGAGGTGGCGAACGTCGTGGCCTTCCTCGCGTCGCAGAAGGCGAGCTGGGTCCACGGCCAGATCGTGCAGCCGAATGGCGGGCTGATCTGAACCGCCGTCGCCTCAATACCCCATCGCGATCAGCGCCGCCGCCGAGCGCGCGATGTTCCGGTCCGGCTCGGCGCAGATGATCTCCAGCGCCGGCGGCACGCCGGGCGTCGCGCTGCCGACCGCCCCGGCCAGCCGGGCGAAGTCGATGTCGCCGTCGCCGACCGGATCGTGCCGGTAGGCCGTCCGCGCGGTGTCGGAGATGTGGACGAGCGCCAACCTGTCTCCTGCAAGCGCCAGCCCGTCCAGCGGGTCCTCGCCGATGAAGTGCGCGTTCGCCACGTCGTAGCAGATGCCGACCGCCCCGTGGCCGGCGACCGCCTCCACGAGCCCGGCGGCATCGGGCAGGAACGCGAAGGGCTGATTCTCGGCCCAGATCGCCACGCCCTCGGCCTCGGCCACCGGCAGCAGCCTGTCGAGCGCGGCATGGAAATGGCCGAGCATGGTCTCGCGCGGCAGCGGAAAGAGCGGGTTGGCCTTGCCCGGCCCGAGAACGAGCCCGCCCGCGCCGAGCGCCCCGGCGATGCGCAGATAGGCCTCGTTGACGGCGAGGCTGTGCGCGCGCATTTCGGCGCTGGCCGCCGCGAGGTTCAGGTCGATGTTGGGCGTGTTGACGCTGACGAGCGTCGCGCCGGCCCGGTCGAGCGCCCGCCGCAGCCCGGCCAGCGCCGCCGGGCCGTCTTCCAGCCACAGATGGCCGGGATAGAACATCAGCTCGAACGCCCTGACCCCGAGGTCCGCCAGCCTCCGGACGGTCTCCTCGGCCGTCAGGGACTGCGTGTAGGCGTAGGTGTTGACGGTGAACCGGTCGCCGATCCGCATCATGCCGCGCTCCTTCGTTTCCGCCGGTGACAGACGGGAAGGAAAGCAGCATACTGTTGTACGCATTCGGATACAATCATTCGGCCGGCTTGCATATGCGCCGCACTGCCTGCAAGAACGGAGTTCCTGCCGGACTGGCAGGGCGGCAGCGCGGGACTCGGGAGAACGGCGATGGCGAGACAGGCAAAGGCGGCCCGGGACCGGGCGGAACCGCTGAGCACGATGGTGTATCGCAGCCTCGTCGACCGGCTTCGCGCGGGCACGCTCGCTCCCGGCAGCCGGCTGCGCGAGGAGGACATCGCCGCCGAGCTCGGCGTCAGCCGCACGCCGGTGCGCGAGGCGCTGACGCGCTTTCAGGTGCGCGGCCTCGCCGGGGCGAGCAGCTACGGCCTCACCGTCACCGAGCTCGACCGCCGGCAGGTGGGCGAGCTCTACGCCATGCGCGCCGTTCTCGAAGGGGCGGCGGCCCGCTTCGCCGCGGAGAACGCCTCGGCCGCCGACCTCGTCGCCATTCGCCATGCGGCGGAAATCTTCGAGGAAGAGGCCCACGACGCGGCGTCGCTGGCGCGGGCCAACGCGGCGTTCCACGAGTCGATCTACCAGACCGCCCGCAACGACTACCTCATGCGCATGCTGGAGGACCTGAACGATTCGCTGGCGCTGCTGCCGCGCACCACGTTCCAGATTCCCGGCCGCAGCGAGGAGGCCAAGCGGGAGCACGCCGCCATTCTCGACGCCATCGAGCGGCGCGATGCCGACGCCGCCGAGCAGGCGATGCGCAACCACATGCACAAGGCGCTGGCCGGCCGGCTGAAGCTGCAGTTCTCGCTGGTCGCAAGGCCGGCCTGACGGGACCGCTCCCGCCTGCTCAGGTCGCCCGGCTCCTGACCAGCGTCCCCGCGCGGCCTTCGAGGATCGCGCGGGCGTCCTCCAGCCGGCCGATGCCCGCAAGGCAGTTCCCGGCCGCCGCGAAGGCGCTGGCGGCCTCCACCTTCGGCCCCATCGAGCCGGCCGCGAACGACCGCGCGGAAAGCTCGTCCGGCGTCGCCTGCCGGATCGGCCTTTGCTGCGGCGTGCCCCAGCTCTCGTAGACGGCATCGACGTCCGTGAGCATCAGGAAGGCGTCGGCGGCGAGCTGTTCGGCAAGCAGGCCGGCGGCGCGGTCCTTGTCGATCACCGCCTCGACGCCTTCGAGGTCGCCGTCGGCGTTGCGGATGACGGGAATGCCGCCGCCGCCGGCGCAGATCACGATCACGCCGAAATTCGCCAGCAGCCGGATCGCCTCGATCTGGGTGATGCGCTTCGGCCGCGGCGACGGCACCACGCGCCGCCATTTGCCCTCGGCCTCCTCCACCATCGGCCAGCCATGGGCGGCGCGCGCCCGCTCCGCCTCGGCTTGGCTGTAGACCGGGCCGATCGGCTTTTCCGGCCGCGCGAAGGCCGGGTCGTCGCGATCGACCTCGATCTGGGTGAGCAGCGTGGCGAGCTTCGCGTCCTGCGGCAGCGCGTTGGCCAGTTCCTGCTCGACGAGGTAGCCGATCATGCCGACGCTCTCGGCGCCGAGGATGTCGAGCGGATAGGGCGCGACGTCCTTATAGGCGGCCGCCTGCAAGGCGAGCAGCCCGACCTGCGGCCCGTTGCCGTGGGCGACGACGATGTCGTGCTCGCGCGCGAGGTCGGCAAGCGCAGTCGCCGCCCTGCGCACGTTGGCGCGCTGCACCTCGGCCGTCATCGGCTCGCCGCGCTTGAGCAGCGCATTGCCGCCGAGCGCCACCACGACGCGCATCTCACGCCCCCAGCGTGGCGACCAGCACCGCCTTGATCGTGTGCATGCGGTTCTCCGCCTGATCGAAGACGACGGACGCTTCCGACTCGAACACCTCTTCCGTCACCTCCATGCTGTCGATGCCGTACCGGCTGAAAATCTTTTCGCCGATCTCGGTCTCGCGATTGTGGAAGGCGGGCAGGCAGTGCATGAACTTGGCATGCGGGTTGCCCGTCGCCGCCATGATCTCGGCCGTGACGCGATAGGGCGAAAGCAGCCCGATCCGCTCCTCCCAGACCGAGTCCGGCTCGCCCATCGACACCCACACGTCGGTGTAGACGAAGTCGCAGCCGCGCACGGTCTTGGCCGGGTCCTCGGTGAGGGTGATCGTCGCGCCGGTCTGTGCGGCGATCCCGCGGCACTCCTCCACCAGCGCCTCGTCCGGCCAGCATGCCTTCGGCGCGCCGAGGCGCACGTCCATGCCGATCAGCGCCGCGCCCGCCAGCAGCGAGTTGCCCATGTTGTTGCCCGCGTCGCCGAGGAAGGCGAAGGCCACCTGCGACAGGTGCTTGCGGGTGTATTCGCGCATGGTCAGGAAGTCGGCGAGGATCTGCGTCGGGTGGAACGCGTCGGTGAGGCCGTTATAGACCGGCACGCCCGAGAACGCCGCCAGCGTCTCGGCCTGCTCCTGCCCGAAGCCGCGATACTCGATGCCGTCGTAGAGGCGGCCGAGCACGCGGGCGGTGTCCTTCATCGATTCCTTCTTGCCGATCTGGGTGCCGGTCGGCCCGAGATAGGTGACGTGCGCGCCCTGGTCGTAGGCCGCGACCTCGAAGCCGGTGCGGGTGCGCGTCGAGTCCTTCTCGAAGATCAGCGCGATGTTCTTGCCCTTCAGCCGCGGCTCCTCGTAGCCGCCATACTTGGCCTGCTTGAGCGAGGCCGACAGCCGGAGCAGGAAGCGGAGCTCGTCGGGCGTGAAGTCGCGCAGCTTGAGGAAGCTGCGCCCCTTGAGATTGACGGGCATCGGCCTTCTCCTCAGATCGGATCGCGGATCAGCGGGCAGGTCATGCAGTGGCCGCCGCCGCGGCCGCGCCCGAGCTCCGCGCCCGGCACGGTGATGACCTCCACGCCCGCCTTGCGCAACTGGGTGTTGGTGTAGGTGTTGCGGTCGTAGCCGACCACCACCCCGGGCTCGAGCGCCACGACGTTGTTGCCGTCGTCCCATTGCTCGCGCTCGGCGATGTAGGCGTCGCCCCCGGTCTGCACCACGCGCAGCTTCTTGAGGCCGAGCGCGTCGGCGACGACCTCGGTGAGATGCGCCTTCTCCTCATGCACGTCGATCTGCCAGTCCTTCTCGCCCGGCCGCAGCGAATAGGCGGTGATGCCGTCGACCACGTCGGTGAACAGCGTCACCAGATCGCGGTCGCAGAAGGTGAAGACCGTGTCGAGATGCATGGAGGAGCGCTCCACCGGCAGCTTGCAGGCGATGACGCGCTCCGCGCCGCCCTGCGCGAACAGCGCCCGGGCGAGCTGGCCGATCGCCTGCGGCGTGGTGCGCTCGCCCATGCCGACCAGCACCAGGCCGTTGCCGAGCGGCATCACGTCGCCGCCTTCGAGCGTGGCGAGGCCGTAGTCGCTGTCGGGATCGCCCCACCACACCGGGAAGCCCGCATCGCGGAAATCGGGATGGAAGCGGTAGACGGCGGCGATGTTCACCGTCTCCAGTTTGCGGGCATTCCAGCGCATCGGGTTCAGCGTGACGCCGCCATGGATCCAGCAGGTGGTGTCGCGCGTGAAGAGGTGGTTGGGCAGCGGCGGCAGGATGAAGTCTTCCGGCCGCAGCACCGGGGCCAGCACGCCCTTGGCCTCGACCGGCAGCTCCGCCCTGCTCATGCCGCCCATCAGGATCAGCGACAGCGCGTCGGCCTCCGTCTCCATCAGCATGGCGCGCAGGTCGTCGGCGAGCCCGACGCCGACCGTGTTCTCGTTGATCCGGCGTTCGAGGAGCCACTGGCGGGCTTCCTTGTCCTGCATCGTCTCGGCCAGCGCCTCGCGCAGGAACACCACCTCCGCGCCGCGATAGCGGATCGCGTCGACGAAGGTCATGTGCTCGACGCGCGCCTGCTTGACCCAGATGACGTCGTCGAACAGGAGCTCGTGGCAGTTCGACGGGGTCAGGCGGGTGAGGGCGGCGCCCGGCCGGTCGACCAGCACGCGCCTGAGCTTGCCCACCTCGGAGTGGACACCGTAGGTGATGGTCATCGTCTTCTCCCTCAGCCGATCAGGACGCCGACGCTCAGGCACGCCATGATGATGAGCGTGAGGATGACGAGCAGCGGCCACATGAAGCGCAGCCAGCGCTCATAGGGCACGCGGCCGATGGCGAGCGCGCCCATCACCACCGCGAAGGTCGGGTTGAT